>WQYZ01000006.1 GCA_009780985.1 Oscillospiraceae bacterium
ACCGTATATAGACGAACGGATTATATCGCATACTCTTGGAAAAATCTATAGTATTCAAAACTTTTATCTCATATCCGTTATGTTGTAATAACTTTCCGCACTCAACGAGGATTTGTCCTTTTGGGTCGGTTACGCAATATGAACTGTGCAACTGCATGAGGTTAGGTTTCAGGAAAAATCTTGTTTTTCCGCTTCCTGACCCGCCAACGATAAGTACGTTTTTATTTCGCGCATACTTAGGATTTTTCGGTCTGCTGTTGAGCGTGAGTGATTCGGTTGCTGTGAGGATAATGTTTTTGTCCGGTTTTAAGTCAACGAACGGTTCAATATCTTTTTTGTTACCCCAGCGGGCAGAACCATACTCAACGTCTTTGCGCCACTTTTTCGCGTTCTTTTTTTTGATATATACAATCGCATATACGCCAGCCGCTCCGACAATTCCAGCGAAAATATCGCGTAAATTCAGGCTTATCATAGGATTTGCCATCACTTTATTCAGCGAAATCATCGTATTTGTGAGTTTGCGAATTATATCAGCTCCGTCAGCAATCCTGTATGCCTCGCTGAGTTTGCAGAAAAGCCAAAATATAAAAATATACGGCAGATACAATAGAACATATTTTTTGATTTTTGCCGTGTTCATCAGATTTCACGCTCCCCACGGTTTTTATTTTTGACTGGTGCGGCGACGGATTTTGCTAACTCCTTGAATTTACTGAGTTTCGCGAGCATTGACGGCTTATGCTCTTTAAGCTTTAGTGTGATTGCGGAATACTCTTTGAACGCCGCCTCTAATGCCTGACTGTCTTTCGCCTTGAAAAATATAATCCATCTCGGCGGGGTTTCAGAATCGTCGCGTTTGAGCGCGAAATCCACGTTATATTTCCGCGCCGTACGTTTGAACGTGCCTATATCGTCGCTGGGGATTTCGATATTCGCGAGGCTCGCTCCCTGCTTCGTCAGCGACTTAACGCTCTGTCTGCCTCGTTTGGCTGTCGGTTCACGCGCGCGTTTCAGAAACGCCCGCATCGCTTTCGCCAGAAGCCGTCCCGTCAGTTTTGCGCCTTTTACCGAGAGTGCGACGGTTTTTTCGTTCACTTGTTCGTGCATACTCTCTCACTCCAATTCTGCGGCTCCGCGGTTTTTCTGCCTATCACTGTTGGCGGCGTTATATTCCGCGGCTTCCGCTTTTGCTTTTTCGAGTTTGTCGTGTAATGTCTGATTCTGCGGCGGTTCTGCCGGGCTTAACTCGCGTTTGTACTTCTGCGCCCAGTATGGATGCAGGGTTGTGAGCGTACCGTCTTCAAATCCGCAGACTGCAATACCCGTTTTACCGCGCACAAGCGCGCCGAATACAGACGACTTATCTGCGCCGTACAACGGCGATACTTCATATTTGCCGCCGACAAGTTGACTGATTGCCGTCTCCGTCATAGGTATTGCCGCCGCTTGCAGATTTTCGCCGTACTTCGCCGCGAGAATGTCGAGTTTACGAACCTGTGTCGGAGCAGGTTCATATTTGTTGCCCACTTTTTCCATTCGTTCGGCAAATTCACAGATGTGATAAATATTACTGCCGACGTCAGTATGGCATTCGTCGATAAACCGGCATTTTCGGAGCATTTCCTCGCCGTCGTACCCTGATGTGATTTTGATGCTGTCTCCATCTTTGATTGTGAACAGCGTATTATATCCGCTGTCGATGAATTTGATGTCCTTGCGTATATCCTTCATAAAATCGCCTCTTTCTTGATTTTTTATTAATTGTAAGACCTCGTTCCAGTCTTTGAGTGCAGGTATGGAGCGGGTCACTTTTATTTTAAATTTCGCCGCGATTTCGGCGGCGGCTCGGTTTCCGGCTTCGTCATTGTCAGTCGCCGCTATTATATGCGTAATTTCCTTGTGACATTTCAAAAAATTAGTTAAGGCTGACAGGGCTGTTCCGCTTAGTGCCAGCCGCCACACGTCAAATTCAGGATATATATTCTGGTGGCTCAAACAATCAATGGCACTTTCGGTCACGACGACATTCTGACAATCTGTATTTTTCGGCGGTATAACGAAGCAAAACCTTTTATCTGAGCCGTCTGCGTCACGTTTGAACAGTGATGTGGTGGAACGAATTGCGGCGTAACGTGTCCTGCCGTGTTCATCTTTGCCTGTAAATATGCAGTCATGCCTGTATCGGCTCTCATATAAGTCGTTGCGGTTTATGCAGTCCAAAATAATTTGTTTATCTATCCCGCGACCTTGCAGGTATGATATGACACGATTGTTGTCTTTGTTGCGTAACGGCAATGCAAACGGTTTGCGTTCGGGCGGCGAATTTGCCTTTTCCTGCGGCAGAATGGGATTGTTGGGGTATGCGCAAAGCGTTTCGACGGCATCTGCGAATTTTACACCGCGCACTTTTACGAGATAATCCAACGCCGTAACAGACCCAAATCCCTGCGAATGCCAATAAAATCCTTTGTCGTTGACAGCGAGCGACTCATGGTCTTTTAGTCTGTATTCATTTCCGACGCACTTTATATTATCCGGCTCGTATACGAGAATATAGTCGAGTGCATTGACCTGCCGCGCTTGTTCGATTTGCGATTTTGTTATATATCCCATCTTGTAAAACCTCGCTTCCGTCCGATTCGCCCGTTCAGTTCCGCCTCGCACTTTTCATCCTCACAGCAACAATGCGCTAACCTGCAACCGAACTTCTTGCCACCGTAATACAAACAGAGGGAACATATCATATCTTCGAGATAATATTCAAATTTGTTATATATTCGTTTGTTTTTGTTCATTTTTCAGTCCTCTCCGTCTTTTTAAAACAAAATAAAAAACCCCAGAACAGTCCCTTTAATAAAGGAAACGCTCTGGGGCGATTTTGTTTATATTTATTTTTTATTACAGATTAGATAATGTAGTTAATCATGTATTATGCGTCTTTTATAGTATGTAGGGCAGTGTGCTTATACTGTTCAGTAAACTCCTACCTTGATTTAATCATATAGCTGTTGAATTTTACCCCTACGTTGTGGATTGTCCCACAAGTGATTTAAATTTCCGATTTGGCTCATTGAACCAATGAGAGGACAATTTTTCAATTCTGGATTCGTGATTTTTTCTTTCACTATCCCGGCGAAATTGTCGGTGAAGATTACTTTAATATCCCTGTCGTAATAGTCTTGTACTTTAATTTCAAACGGCTCGGTGATATTGCATGCGTTATGCAACTCGGCTACAAGCACTTGTGCATTTACGATACATCTTTCACGCTCTGTTATCGTATTTGCAAAAAGTGCAGCGGTGATTTCATTATGTATATTATCAAGAGATAACCGATTGAAAGCCGTACCAAACCACTTGCTGTATGGCGCATACTTGTTTTTATACAAAAAACATAACCGCATTAACCTTTCTGCAATTCGCGCACAGATAATTCTTGAACCGATTTCATCACCAACATCACTTGTTCGCTTCATAAATGCCTGTTCTTCCGCAATAATAGACCATTGCGAGGCAATTAGATACATCTTAACATCATGCGGATAGAATGATAGTTTCTTCCTCGTTTCCTCAATATCAAGCATATCAAGAAAAATTTTACCTGCTGTTAAGCCAAGCAAGCGGTGTTCGGATACGGCAAGCCATTCAATATCGGTTTGAGGCATTTTCCCTATATACATTTCTATGACTTCATTAATTGAGGTAATCCAAACAGAACTGCGATATCCTTTATACTCAGATGGCAGATTTTTTTCAAACATAGCCGCCAACTCATCTCTGATGTTCAATTCATTATCGTTTAAGAACAATATCGGACTTGCACTCCAGCCGTGGTCGGTAGAAACAATGTCGTCATAACCCAAAATTTGAGAACCTGCGGTAATCAACCCCGCCGAAAATTTCAAATCAGGATAATGCTGTTGGATAAAAGGTAACATATATTCGCTAAAAAATGATTCGCACAAATCTAAGCCATTAATAAATTCTTTCAATGTTAAACTCCTTCAATTTATACCGATAATATAAATTATACCATCTATCCAGCATTACATCATGTAATCCAGAAAAGAAAATTAATATAACATATAGAATAACATAGTTTCCATAAAATTTCAATGATAAAAATGTAAAGTTTTGCAATACATCAAAAGCGTGATTCTTCCCCGTGTTGGGCAATTACCACGCTCTTGACATATAAATTTATTATACTTTCGCTTGTTCGGACTGCCAAACGCGAAGCAAATCGTTTATGATTTTTTCCATTTGACGTGGTGTATAGTCTGTGGGGAAATACCTACGGAATCGTGTTGCTTCGGTCGTTTCGCCTTTCTGTGGTTTTTTTGCCGCTGATAATACGCTGTCGATGGCTTCCAATGTCAGCGTTCCGTCATGTTTCATTTTTTTGAGCCGCACTGCCTGTGACAACGACGGTTTTACGTCATATTTCGCCATAACTTCCGCTACAGTAGTCTGTTCTGAAATAGACAGATAGGATAGTTCGACGGCAGGGTTGAACGCAAGCTGTTTCGCGTCAACCTTGTCGATTAGGGCGGCGATGAGTTCGGTCAGCCGCACGAGCCGGAAGATTTGGTTTTTACTCTCTCCCGTCTGTTCGCATAATATATCAACCGATAACTGCCCCGGCGTGTCAGATTTTGCCCCTCTGTGATTCAACGCTTCGAGTTTTACGCGGTATGCCCACGCTTTTTCGCTGTACAACAGCGTTTCGCGCCGTTCGAGGTTGCTATCGACAAGAGCGATCACCGCTTCGTCGTCGTTGAGTTCACGGACGATTACAGGCATAGTGGCGATATCTGCGAGTTCACAGGCTCGTTTACGTCTGTTTCCGCAGAGCAGTTCATACCCACCGTTGGCGCGTGGACGTGCAAGCCCCGGTTCACGAACACCATATTGCTTGACGCTCTGTACAAGACGTTGCATGGTTTCATCGTCGTTTACCTGAAACGGGTGGAACTCTGGCGGGTAGAGTTTGCAAAGTGGGATTTCTACGATTTGTTCACCGATTATGTTAGGCGTACTGGTGTTGAATATGTCATTATACCCAACGAGGGCAAGATTACCAGTTATCTTTGCCTTAGACATTATCAATTACCTCCCCTACGAGCGATTCGTATGCCGCCACCACTCTGCTGTTCGGATCATATGTGAAAATTGATTTGCCCGTCGCGCTCGCTTCCGCGGCTCGTATTGTCTGCGGTATATGCTCTTTGAAAATGCGGATTTCCCCGCCGTACGCTTTCTCTATCATATCGATGATTTCTTTGGTGAATTTGGGTCTTTTATCAACCATCGTCAGGAGTATGCCGTCAATTGTGAGATTCGGATTGACAACCCTGCGTATCTGTGCTATACTTTTCAAAAGTAGTTCCAACCCTTTCGCGTCAAGGAATTTCGGCGTAACGGGGATTATTGCGCTGCTCGCTGCCGCAAGTGCATTCACCGTCAGTAAGTCAAGGGTGGGTGCAGTATCTATGATAAGATAATCATACAGAGATTGCACTTTGTCGATGTACTGCCGGAGTATGGTTTCGCGTCCGATGAGCGGCGCGAGTACGAGTTCGATGCCTGTCAAGCTATTATTCGCGGGCATGATGTCAGCACCCTCTGCGTGGTGGATTATTCCTTTTTTCGGCTCAATGTCTTTTTCGGCTATGATGTCTGATATAATTGTTGCGAGTGTAACGGGAACTCTGTCCGGCTCTGCCACTCCCATGCTGACGGTTAGCGAGTGCTGGCTGTCTGCGTCAATCATCAGGACTTTTTTGCCGTGCCGGGTAAGCCCGACACCGAGGCTTGCAGCTGTGAAACTTTTGCCGCAGCCTCCTTTTCTGTTTGTGATCACGATTGTTTTTGCCATTTTTTTGTACCTCCACTTTCTTTAATCAGGTAGATAAGTTTTGAGAAGATAAATGGGATTGAAATCATTTTACAGATTCAATCCCATTCCTTCAGAAACTTTACCCCCGATTCTGTTTATATTTACCCCCGAAAGGATATAAAAATAGGACTAAACCTTTAAAGCCCCTTTTTATGTGACTTTTTTAGTTTAGCCCTATTATAACAGAATCACCTATATATATGTCTCCCTGAGTTCTTTCGGCTATATCTCTATATATTGCGTAATCTGTCATAATTATATATTCCTCCCGCATGTTTTTAAATAAATTCATTAAATTATACGCTGCATTATTTTTTTTAGAACAAATTATAGCTTTAAAAGTTTATTTATACAAAAATTTCACTCAATTTTAATCAAAACTTGTTGACAATAACATTATATTTATTTATAATTAGAGATATAATAAAAATAAAGAATTTAATAAAATTATGAAATAATGAATATTTAATCTGTATTTAATCTTGAGGAGGATATTTTATGTCAGAATTAAAATTAGGCGCGCAGTTATATACAGTGCGCGAATACACGCAAACCGAAATGGATTTCGCCGATACTATTAAAAAAGTTGCAAACATAGGCTACAGGTACGTTCAGGTATCCGGAATAGGCGGCGGCATTTCGGCGGGCTTTATAAGAAAAGTTACGGACGATTATAATATCAAAGTCATATTGACGCACACTTCGCCCGAGAGAATCAAAAACGAAACGGAAAAAGTCATTGAAGAACACGAGATTTTCAAGTGCCCCGGCATCGGTGTTGGCGGAATGTTCGGCGTTGACAGAACTGCGGACGGATTCAAGCAGTTTGCTGATGATTTTGCAAAAGCTGTCGAAAAAATAAAAGCCGCAAAAAAAGTCTTTTTATATCATAACCACAGGTTTGAATTTGAAAAATTCGCGGAAAATCAGACCGGGATGGATATCCTGCTGAAAAATACGGACAAAGCCGGATTTAAATTAACTTTTGATACATACTGGGCGCAGGCGGGAGGAATCGACCCTGCGGATTTCATCAAAAAACACAGCGACAGGATTTTCGCGACGCATTTAAAAGACATGACAGTCATAAACGACAAGATTGAAATGACCGAACTGCTGACCGGTAATATGAATTTTGCGAGAATATTGAAAGTCTCTGAAAAGCACAACATATTCTGGCATTTTGTCGAGCAGGACGAAGTCCGCATGAACGCGTTCGACAGTCTGAAACTCAGTTTCGACAACCTGATGAAAACGGGGAAATTCAGCAAAGTATAAACAAGGGTATTTATATTTTCTACCGACACACTACTAACCAGCAGTTTTCAATGTATAAAAAAGGAGGTTGCATAATGCACCGTATAACATTAATACCGGGAGATGGAATAGGACCCGAAGTCGCGCTCGCGACCCGCAGAGTATTGGAAGCGACCGGCGTTCAATTTGACTGGGATATTCGGAATGTCGGAGAATCCCAGATTACGCTTCACGGTACTCCACTCCCCGAAGATACTCTGACATCGGTTGAAAGAAACCGTATAGCTCTGAAAGGACCGATTACTACGCCGAAAGGAATTGGATTCCGCAGTGTGAGTGTGGAGCTTCGGAAAAAATTCGATCTCTACGTCAATCTCCGTCCGATAAAAACATACCCCAATATACCCTCAAAATATGACAATGTGGATTTGGTTATCGTCCGTGAAAATACGGAAGATTTGTATTCGGGGGTTGAATTTATGGTGAGTCCGGACATAGCCCAAAGCGTCAAGATATTCACACGCAAAGGCTGTGAGCGCATCATTCGTTTCGCTTTTGAATATGCGATGAAAAATAACCGAAAAAAAGTGACCGCCGTGCATAAAGCAAATATTATGAAGTGTACCGACGGTCTGTTTTTGGAAGTCGCAAACTGCATAGCAAAGGATTATCCATCTATCGAATATGAAGATATGATTATTGATGCTATGTGTATGCGCTTAGTTCAATATCCCGAAAGATATGATGTATTGGTGCTCCCTAACCTTTATGGGGATATTGTATCCGACCTCTGTGCCGGATTGGTGGGAGGAATAGGAATTACACCCGGCGCAAATATCGGCGCTGAAATTTCCATTTTCGAGGCAATACACGGCAGCGCTCCCGATATCGCCGGGAAAGGAATCGCCAATCCCATCGCCCTGATTCTTTCCGGAGTAATGATGCTTCGCCAATTAAATGAAGTAAACGCCGCAGAACGGATAGAACAGGCAATCAATAAAATCCTGATGGAAGGAAAATATCTCACTTTTGACTTGGGAGGGAAATCAACCACCGATGAGTTTGTTGCCGCTATTATCGAAAAAATCAAAAACATGGATATTATAGCATAAATATTAGGCTTGCAGTATAAGCATTATCTTCAGAAAATTTTTCATAAATTAGAATAATTATAGAGGTAAAATATAACATGGATAAAAATTACGCCTTATCGTTACCTTTAGCAAATGACTTCAACGCCTATATTGACGCCGCCCTTAAAAGCAATGAAATCAGTAAAGACGAATGGTATGAATTAAACAACTTTTATTTTACAAAACTATATCTTTCAACGGACAATCCCCGCGCGCAGTCGGGGCACGGCGGCGACGAATATCATTATATTTTTGCGCATTTGCCGATTATAGAAGCGGTATATAAAAACGGGACGTTTTGTGACGTTGGGTGCGCTAACGGACATTTGATGGAAATGCTGTATAAATGGGGAGCCGCCGTCGGTTTTGACTTGCAGATGTATGGAGTTGACATATCGGAAGGACTGCTTGAATTGGCAAAAAAGAGACTTCCTCAATGGCATGACCGTTTTTTTCTCGGCAATGCGTTTTACTGGAAGCCTGAACATAAATTTGATTATATCCATAATAGCGCAGACGTTCCGGTAAATGACAAGCGGAAGTATTACGAACACTTGATGGAAAACTATTTGGCTGACGGCGGAAGAATGATAGTTGGTCCGTATTGGTATGAAAACGAAGATACTGCCGAAAAACAAATAATTGACAATGTCGGTATGCCGCCGGCAGGTTACGCAATAAAAACACACTACAGTAAACCGGATATGCTGAGAAAAGTTATGTGGTTTGATAAAATTCAGGGGTAATTTATGAGTAATTTAGCGGAAGAAAAAAAATACACTTATAAAGATTATATAACATGGAACGATAAAATACGCTACGAGCTGATAGACGGCGCAGCCTACGCTATGGCGAGTCCGTCACGGCTGCATCAAAAAATAAGCGGCGAACTGCACGGACGGTTATGGCAGTTTTTAAGAGGCAGAACCTGCGAAGTTTACAGCGCGCCTTTTGACGTCAGATTAAATTTCGCAGGTTTGGACGATATAGTTGTTCAGCCGGATATACTTGTAGTTTGCGACGAATCAAAACATGACGGCAAAAGCGTTAAGGGCGCGCCGGATTTGATAATCGAAATACTCTCGCCCTATAATACGCGACATGATACCGTTACAAAAACAAGATTATACAGGAGGGCGGGAGTCCGGGAATATTGGATAGTTGACCCGAATGAAAAGACCGTTCAGGTATGTATATTGGAAAACGGCAGATATATTGTGAGCGATTATAACGAAAATGACGTTGTTTCGGTTCACATTTTAGAAGGCTGTCAAATAAATCTGGCTGATATTTTTTATAATACCGTTGAATCGGCTGAATCGGAATATGACAGCGAATTTATAACTATGCAGAAAATAATTGAAGTTCTGAAAAAAAACGGAATAAATGATAATAAAATAGAACAAATCATCAATTCCATAAATAATATAAAATAAATAGAGGGGAGTATTTTATGCCTGTTAAATTAAGCGGGTTTGCCGACGAAATCAGCGACAATTTTGTAGAACAACTGGAGGGGTTGAAAGCAAACGAAATAGAATATATCGAAGTGCGGGGAGTGAACGGGAAAAGTATAAGCGTATTAAATCAGGAAGAACTCGACGAAGCTAAAAAACTTCTGGAGCAGTATAATATAAAAGTGTCTTCTATCGGCTCGCCTATCGGAAAAGTCAGGATAACGGACGATTTTGACGAACACCTGAGAGTGTTTGACAATGTTATGAACGCGGCTTTGACATTGGAGACAAAATATATACGCATATTCAGCTTTTTTGTACCCGCAAATTATCATCTGAAATACAGAGACGACGTTTTGTACAGGCTCGGAGTAATGGCAGATAAAGCGGCGCAGAAAAATTTGATTCTGTGCCATGAAAACGAGAGGGATATCTACGGCGAATCGCCGGAAATGTGCCTTGATTTAATGACGCATTTCAACGGCGCGATAAAATTTATCTTCGACCCGGCAAATTTTATCGTCGGAAAATTCACTCCGTATCCCGACGCGTATAATATGCTCGCGGACTATATAGAATACCTGCACATCAAAGACGCGGACGACACCGGGATTGTCCCGGCAGGACAAGGAACAGGCAAAATAAAAGAAATCCTGTCCGACCTGATTTTAAAGAGAAATTTCGATAATTTCCTGTCTGTTGAACCGCATTTATCCGTATTTACCGGACTTGATAAATTAGAGGGCGGGGAAAATAAACTCGTGAAAAACAAGTTTAAATCAAAAGAAGAAGCGTTCGCCGCAGCTTCAAATGCTCTGAAAAAAATATTGAAAGAAATTTATGATAAAAAATAAATACGCGAGGTATTTTATGAAAAAAATGAACTTTAAAAAATTTGCCGCACTATTTTTAATAATCGGTTTCTGTATTTCCATGATTTTTTCGTGTTCAAGCAGTAATAATAATCAGACTCAAAACCAAAACAATAATGCCGGCGCTGACGGCAGTCAGAACAACCCGGAGCAAAGCGCCGGCGTTTCAGCGGGAACCACGATGCCGCCGCATGACATGCCCCAAAAAGACTACAACGGATATAATTTCAATTTTCTTGACAGAAATTATGACGGCAACGGATACTGGGGCGAATACGATATATCAGCCGAATCCGAAAACGGCGACCCAATTAACGACGCCGTTTTCAAGAGAAACAGCATAATTGAGGACAGGTATAATATAAAAATAGCTGAAAAACAGAGCTCAAACGTCAGCGGGGACGCGAAAAAGGTCATTCTTGCCGGAACTCATGAGTATGACGTAATTATGCCCGGTCTTAACGATATCGCTCCTCTTGCCACGCAGGGATATTTATTGGACGCAAAATCCCAGCTACCCTATCTGCAGCTTGACATGCCATGGTGGGATCAGCGAGCAAACCAGATGCTGACTATGGGAAACAGGCTGTATTTTCTGATAGGCGATATGACGCTCCAGGTAAACGACGCGACATGGGTCATAATGTTCAACAAAAAAGTCGCGGAACAGTATGATATGGGCGATTTATATTCTTACGTAAAAGATGACAACTGGAACTTCAATACATATTTCGG
This sequence comes from Oscillospiraceae bacterium, assembly GCA_009780985.1. Taxonomy (GTDB): domain Bacteria; phylum Bacillota; class Clostridia; order Oscillospirales; family WRJC01; genus WRJC01. The sequence continues at coordinate 11,357 of WQYZ01000006.1, forward strand.
GCTTATCAAGCAGGTTTCGAAAGATTTGAACGGCGACGGTAAAATCGGTTTTGACGACCAGGTGGGTCTTTTGACGGATAACGGGGCAAAAACAATAATGGTATATAACACCGGCGTGATGGTTGCAAAAAAAGACGCGAACGACCTGCCGTATTTGGCTCTGAATGACGAAAAAACGATAACCGCCGCCCAACAGGTGTTCGACGTGCTTAAAGACAAAACTGTATGCATCAACGCCAACACAGACCTGTCTTCAATTAAAGACCCGTGGACCGACGGGGTAAATAAGATGTTTCAGGAAGACAGAGGATTATTTTACATGCTCAGTCTGACGGTTATGAATAAAATGAGGGGGATGGAGAGCGATTTCGGAGTTCTGCCTTTCCCGAAGCTCGACAGCACTCAGACAGAATATTATCACACGGTTCAAGCCTCTACGGCAGCCTGTATGGTTCTGCCGAATACGACTCCGGACCCTGAAATGGCTTCAATAATACTCGAAGATATGAACTACGAATCGACCAATACAGTCCGCCATGCATATTATGACATCACAATAACAAACAAGACAATCCGCGACGAAGAATCCGCGCAAATGCTTGATTTGATATTCAGCACAAGAATGTATGACTTGGGATTTATCTTTAACTGGGGCAATATAGGCTATCTGCTTGAATCCGTATATCCAGACGCCGGAACATTTACTTCAAAATACGAGAAAGCCGCTCCTGCGGCTCAGGCGGCGTTGGATAAAACGATAACCGCGGTAAATAGTATTTCGTGATATTAGGATAAATCATAAAATTTTTTAAGAAAGGACACAAAAATTATGTCTAAATTAAAAATGCTCGCAATCGACCTCGGAGCTTCAAGCGGACGGGGGATAATCGGTGAATTCGACGGGAAAAAACTCTCTCTCAGGGAAAATCACAGGTTTGAAAATAATCCTGTGCTTGTAAACGGTTCTTTTCTGTGGGATATTCTGAGGATATTTCACGAGATAAAAAACTCGGTAAGAAACTGCGTAATTTCCGACGATAAAGACATAAAGACAATCGGAATCGACACATGGGGAGTGGACTTCGGACTTTTGGATAAAACCGGCAAACTGATTGAAAATCCGTACAGCTACAGAGACAGGCGCACAGACGATATTTATATCGAAGCGTACAAAAGAATCTCCAAAGATAAATTATATAATATAACCGGACTGCAGTATCTACAATTTAACACAATATTCCAGTTGCTTGCTCTGTCTATGCACAGACCCCACGTTTTTGACAACGCCGAGACTTTGCTTATGACCCCGGATTTGCTGAACTATTTTCTCACAGGCATAAAAAAGACTGAGTATACGATAGCCTCTACTACGGCTTTACTCGACGCAAAAAAAAGGACGTGGGAAAAAGAGCTTTTCGCTCCAATGGGAATACCGGAAAAACTGTTCACGGAAATCGTTCAGCCGGGAAATATTCTCGGCGGACTTCTTCCCGAAGTACTGGAAGACGTCGGGGATATTGAAGCCAAAGTAGTAAACGTCGCCGGACACGACACAGGTTCCGCAATCGCGGCAGTACCGGCTAAGAGTGAGAATTTTGTATATATAAGCTCCGGCACATGGTCGCTGATGGGAACGGAATCAAAAGAGCCCATCATCAACGAAAAATCCGCTCTGTACGATTTCACAAATGAGGGCGGCGTAAACGGAACAATCAGAGCTCTGCGCAATGTCATGGGATTATGGCTCGAACAGGAGTCAAAACGCCAGTGGGAGAGAGAGGGCGATAAGACGACATTTAACGAACTTTCTGAAATGGCGGTGAAATGCGAGCCGTGCAAAAGTCTGATAAACGTGGATTTGCCTGAATTTTTGGCTCCGGGCAATATACCGGAGAGAATACGCGGTTTCTGCAAAAAGACAGAACAGTATGTCCCGCAGACAAAAGGCGAGATTATCCGTTGTATCTTTGACAGTTTAGCTCTGACATACAAACGCACGCTCTCACAGATTAATGAATTGCAGGGCATTAAAGCCCAGTATATTAACATAGTCGGCGGCGGGACAAAAGAATCCGTGTTGTGCCAGTTTACGGCTGACGCCTGCGGAATCCCGGTTTATGCCGGACCTGTCGAGGCTACGGCAATCGGCAATATAGCCGTGCAGATGATGTCGCAGAAAGAAATATCAAGCCTGCGGGAGGCGCGCGAAATAATCGCAAACTCATTTGACGTCGTGCGTTATGAACCGGAAGATACGGCAATGTGGGACGACGCATATGAGCGATATGAGAAGTTGCTTGGTGTGTAGAAATTTTATATTTTTAATGAAGGGAATTTAATTATGAAAATCCTAAATTTTTTGGTCAGTTTTCTTATTGTTATAGTCGGCAGCATACTTATTAACATAATATATAGCAGAATTAATAAAGGCGTCATTAAGGCAGAAAAGAATATGGATGAAAATCATTTTGTAATTCACAAATCGAAATTTAATATGTGGCTTTTGACAATATGCATGATATTATTAGGCGTTTGCAGTATTCTATTTTTAACTGATCCAAATTATACTACGATGTGGTGGGTATTAATAGCTGTTCTTTGTTTTCTTCTGGCGGCATTTATTGTTTTATATTTTACATTATGGGAAATAAGAGTGAACGGTAATGAAATTCGCTATACTACTTTATTAAGGCGACCCAAAACATTTACTTTTGCTTCCGTTAAAAAAGTAAAAATTAAAGACAAATCGCTATACCGCTCTATTACTTTTTACTCCGGGACTAAAAAACTTCTGTCTATAGATTCCAGTTGTAAAGGCTACAATATATTTATGGCTCGTCTGAGGCAAGAACCTGTTGAATTCTTCAAAGCACTTACGCCCATTATAAACAGATAACGAAATATAAATTTATATAAAATAATTAAGGAGAAGAAAATTATGACTACGCAAAAATCATATGAAACCGCAAAAGAAATCTACGCGAGTCTTGGGGTCGATACGGACAAAGCCATAGAAGCGATGAAAAAATTCACGCTGTCTATTCACTGCTGGCAGGGTGACGATGTCGGAGGTTTTGAAAATTCCGGCGCAAGTCTTGACGGCGGTCTTGCCGCGACTGGCAATTATCCCGGAAAAGCGAGAAACGCCAATGAACTGCGAGGCGATATGACAAAAGCCTTCGAGTTTATCCCCGGACTGAAAAAAGCGAATATTCACGCAATGTATTTGGAGGCTGATAAAAAAGTTGACAGGGATGAAATCGAGCCGAAACATTTTGACGGCTGGGTAAATTGGGCAAAAGAACAAAAAATCGGGATCGACTTTAATCCCACTTATTTCTCGCATCCAAAAGCCGCGGACGGTTTTACACTGTCAAGCGCAGACGAGGGAATTCGGCAGTTCTGGGTTGAACATACAAAAAGATGCCGTAAAATCTCCGAATATATCGGTATTCAAACCGGCGTACGCTCTATAAACAATATCTGGATTCCCGATGGATTCAAAGATATAACTATCGATAAAACCGCTCCTCGCGAAAGACTGATGCGTTCCCTTGATGAATCTATTGCCGAAATGCTCAATCCGATCGCAACGGTTGACGCAGTAGAAAGCAAACTGTTCGGCATAGGCAGCGAATCGTATGTCGTAGGCTCGCATGAGTTTTACATGGGCTACGTCATGAAAAACAAGCAGTTGTTATTGACCCTCGACGCCGGACATTATCATCCTATGGAAATGATTTCGTCCAAGATTTCGACGCTTATGCTGTTTATAGTCCAGATGCTTCTGCACGTATCGCGCCCGGTAAGATGGGACAGCGACCATGTTGTAATTATGGACGACGAACTGCTCGCAATCTGTCAGGAGATAGTCAGAGGCAATTACGATTACAGAATGAATGTCGCGCTCGATTACTTCGACGCTTCTATCAACAGAATTGCGGCATGGGTTATCGGTTCAAGAAACACTATGAAAACAATGCTGAGAGCGTATTTGGAGCCGTATGAACTCCTGAAAAAAGCCGAAGCGGACGGCGATTTGACGACAAGACTTGCGATAACCGAAGAACTGAAATCATATCCGTTCCAAGCTGTATGGGATTATTACTGCGAAATAAACAATGTTCCGGTGAGAGATAAATGGCTTGCCGAAGTGAAAGATTATGAGAAAAATGTTTTATCGAAGAGAAATTAAAAAATTTTTGTGCGCAGTCTTAATTTTATGTTTGTCAATTCTCCCCTCATGTTCTGGCATATCAGTCCAGGACGAGAGTTTTCTCGCTATGGATACAATGGCGGAATCCACCGTTATAACGACAAGCGACAGTCTCGGCAAAGAGATAAACCAAAATATAAAAGACATATGCGGCGAAGTCGAGGGCAGAATATCGAATACAATCGAAACAGGCGAGATTTTTAAAATAAACGAATTTTTAAAAACTACAGACCATACGTCGGCTTATCCGATTTCAAAAGAAACCGCAGATTTGCTAAATCTTGCGCAATATATGCGGACGCAGACAAACGGCGCGTTTAACCCGTCTCTCGGAGAAATAATCGATTTGTGGGATATAAACGACCCCAACCCGGACGCGGTGCATAAACTCCCTGAAAAAAATGCTTTCGATGTCGCACTTGCAAAGATTCAGACACCGTTTTCACTTTACGAAATATATCAAAACAGCGATGAATATTCAATAGCGGGAAATATACCCAAATCGCCGAAAATAGATTTGGGCGGCATCGGCAAAGGCTACGCGCTTGACTGCATAGACGATTATTTAGTCGGCGAACAGAGTTTGCAGAACGCGCTTGTATCTTTCAGCAGTTCCGTTCTGGCTCTCGGCAAAAACAAGTCCGGGGATTTATGGACAATCGGCATAAAAGACCCTGTAAATCCCGACAAAATCTGCGGATATGTCAGTGCGACCGATAAAGTCATATCAGTTTCGGGAGGATATGAGCGGTATATAACGATAATCGATGATAAAACTGGAAAGAGCAAGAATTACTGTCACATAATCGACCCTGACACAGGCTATCCCGTCGATAACGATTTGCTTTGCGTCGTCGTCGTGATGAGTGCAAAATCCATAAAGCAGTCGGTGGACATTCAGGACAGATATAAAAACAGCGGCGCGATTTCAGACGCTTTATCGACCGCGCTGTATGTCATGGGAAAAGATAAAGCCATAGAGTTTTACAACAAAGTCGATTATAAAAACAATCCGCAGATGGATTTCGACATGATTTTATTTGTCAAAAACGACAGCGTGCCGAGAGGTTACGATATACTGACGCTGAATGTGATGTTCACTGAAATTGACGAGAGCAGCCAGTCATAAAAATATACAACAGACCTTTTCTTAAAAGGAGTTTTAGTTATGAAGCTAAAGGTATTTGCAATGACATTGATTTTGACGTTGTTATTGAATATTACTCTTATTATGCCCGTTTCAGCAAATAATTTTACAGGCGATTATGGGAACACAGTATGGTATCAGGCGCTTATCAGATTGCTTGTCGATGATTTTCCGAGTCTGTTTGACAAAGCATATGTTAACGCAATACTTTCAAAAGGCGAGCCGCCCGTCAACTTTGCAGGCGATTATGACAGAATACCGTATAAATGTTATTTTTTCAATCCCGGCGACGAGGCGAATAATGTTCTCGAAGCTTATGTTTTATGCTGGTCCGACTCCAACGAGGGATTCTTTTTCATGACATATAAGTATAATGAAGCGACCGGCAAATATGAATTTGACGAACAGATTTGGACGGCTGCTTCTGTAAGTGATTCTGAAAAACTTAAAGTGTATTCCGGGATAAATGCTTCTGTAACACCTCAATATGGTTTAATGAATTTAGACGATGATATAATTGATTATGCGCAAAATGTGTATAATACCGAGCATGGAATAAAAACTTCGCCTGAAACGGGAGACGCCGTTGCATATTATTTCATAGAGTTGGCTGGAATTGCGGCGGTTATATTTTTAAGATTTAACTTGAATAAAAAGTACAAATATTTCAAAATTTATTAAAATAAAAAGGAGCGAAATATAAACATATGAGCAAATATCCTAAAATAGGCATACGTCCCACACTGGATGGAAGAAGAAACGGAGTCCGCGAATCGCTTGAGGATAACACGACCGAACTTGCGAAATCCGTCGCAAAATTTCTCGAAGAAAATATAAGATACCCCGACGGCTCAAAAGTGGAGTGCGTGCTTGCAGACCAGAATATAAGCGGCGCGTACGAGGCGAATCTGTGCCGCGAAAAATTCAAGAAAGAAAACGTCGGCGTTTCTATAACAGTATCTCTGAGCTGGTGCTACGGTACGGAAACCCTCGACTTGGACCCGCATACCCCGAAAGCCATACTCGGTTTCAACGGCACCGAAAGACCCGGCGCAGTCTATCTTGCGGCGGCTCTCGCGGGTCAGAATCAAAAAGGTTATCCGGCTTTCTCAATCTACGGCAAAGACGTTTTAGATGCCGGAACAAGAGAACTCCCGCCGGATGTCAAAGAGAAACTTCTAAGGTTTGCCAAAGCAGGTCTTGCCGTCGCTATTATGAGAGACCGGAGTTATCTTTCCATCGGCGGCGTAGCTATGGGAATCGCAGGATCTATGGTCAATGACGCTTTCTTCCAGGATTATCTCGGCATGAGATGCGAATATATCGACATGGTCGAAATCGAGAGAAGAATCAAACTCGAAATCTACGATAAAGACGAATACAAAAAGGCTCTCGCGTGGGTAAAAGCTAACTGCAAAGACGGCATCGACAACAACGAGCCGAAAGTCACAGCCGAACAAAAAGAAAAAGAGTGGGAATACGTCGTCAAAATGGCGATTATCGCGAGGGATTTAATGATTGGCAATCCTAAACTCGCCGAAATGGGATTTATAGAGGAATCCAACGGTCATAATGCAATCGCAGCAGGTTTCCAGGGCCAGAGACAATGGACGGATTATCTGCCAAACGGCGATTTCATGGAAGCGATACTAAATTCGTCGTTCGATTGGAACGGCATAAGAGAGCCGTATGTTCTCGCAACTGAAAACGACAGTCTGAACGGCGCATCTATGCTGTTCGGGAAACTGCTCACAAATACTGCGGCGATTTTCTGCGACGTCCGCACATACTGGTCTCCCGACGCGGTCAGGAGAGTTACGGGCAAAACTATGACGGGCGACGCAGCAAACGGATTTATACATCTTGTAAATTCCGGCGCGGCTGCTCTCGACGGCACAGGCGAAATGGGCAAACTCAAGCCGTTCTGGGAGATTTCTCCCGAAGAAGCCGACAAGTGCCTGAAAGCCACAATATGGAGTCCGGGCAACAAAGGCTATTTCAGAGGCGGCGGCTTCAGTTCGACGTTTTTAACAAAAGGCGGTCTGCCGTTTACAATGGTGCGTCTTAACATAACAAAAGGCTTAGGTCCCGTGCTGTCAATCGCAGAGGGCGTAAGCGTGACGCTTCCCGAAGACGTGCATTATACGTTAAATCACAGAACCGACGAAACTTGGCCCACGACATGGTTCGCTCCAAGAACAACGGGAAAAAGCGCGTTTGCAGACGTTTATTCTGTCATGGCAAACTGGGGGGCGAATCACTGCGCGTTGATTTACGGTCATGTAGGCGCGGATTTTATAACTCTAGCATCAATGCTCAGAATACCTGTAGCAATGCACAATGTGCCTGAAAATCAGATATACAGACCGTCCGCATGGGCGCAGTTCGGCACAAACGATTTAGAGGGCGCGGATTACAGGGCATGTCAGAATTTCGGTCCGATATATTGATTTTTAATCGTAAGGTGGGTTTTCCCGCCCGCGAATAACCCTAACATAAAATAAATTTCGTTCATTAAAATTAAGGGCGGGAAAACCCCGCCCCTATAAAAAATATAAAAATAGGCATATAAATTATGAAAAAAACAAAAATTGCTATAAATATAATAAAAGGCGTATTGATAAAATCGTGCATATATTTCACCGCCATGACGCTTATCCTGACTGCTGGGGCGTTGCTTTTCGCGCAGGATATTTTTTCGCCTAACACATGTTTTATGTTTGCTATGGCGGCTTTAGGTGCGGGAGTGGCTGTACAAGTATTTAAAATAACAAGAATACCGGCAGTCAGTCGTCATATAGCGTTTTTTATACTGCTGTATATTGATTTCTTTTTGGTTATTGTTACCCTCCGCCATTATACGGCAACCCCAAACACGACTTTTTTCCTGTCGGTATTCTTTATTATTATATATCTTGTAATATTGGGCATAGTTATGGGAATAAAGTCTGCCATAAACGCATCGGCAAACAAAAAGTTGAAATATGAAAAACAATTTGAAAATATAAAAATAGATTCGGAGGAGAATGAAGATGACTGATACTGTCTTAAAAGATATGCAGATTTATATAACCGACAGAAAATGTTTTGTAAAAGCCGACATAACAGTCGAAAACGGCAAATTCGCGGATATATTATATTCGGATTATAAAGATTCCGACGAATGTGTTATACCGGGATTTATTGATATTCACTCGCACGGTGCGTTTGGAATCGACATGATAAACGCGGACGCAGACAAACTATGCGAGATGAGCGGATATTACGGCGAAAACGGGATTACAAGCCTTTTCCCGACAACTTCGTCGGAGAAGCACGACGTAGTCATGAGAATGATAGAAGAAGTCAAAAAAGCCCGCAAAAATGATAAACTCAAAATAAATTTTGAAGGAATACATATAGAAGGTCCGTATATAAACCCGAAAAAAAGAGGAGCGCACAATCCCGATTTGATAAAATTGCCGAACCTGCGTGAACTGGACGATATAATGGCGGCAGTTTTGGACTGCGGACTTAAACTGCATATCACGATCGCGCCGGAACTTGACGGAGCGTATGAATTTATCACGGCGGCAGTAAAAAGAGGGGCGACAATATCAATCGGTCACAGCGAAGCCGACGGCGAAACGGTGAAAAAAGCGATAGAGCTCGGAGTGCGCTCGTTCACGCACCTGTTTAACGCGATGCCGCAGATACATCACAGAAACGCGGGGACTGCGGGATATGCTCTTATAAACGACACATATGTCGAGATAATCTGCGACGGGATTCACCTGTGTCCGGATATTGTAAATTTGGTAAATAAAATCAAAACCGACGAAAAAATAATGTTAGTCAGCGATTCGATGGCGGCGGCGGGACTGCCGGAAGGCATATATAATCTTGGGTCTGCGCAGGGAATAATAGTCGAAAACGGCAAAGCGTTTATAAAAAATGCGGACGGCACTGAAACAATCGCGGGAAGCACGACTAATTTATTTAAAGAAATTAATAATTTTATGAATTTTACGGGACGGAATCTCGCAGATTCACTTTGGACAGTTACGAAAAATCCGGCGGAGTGCGTTGGGATTTATGACAGAAAAGGCGAAATTGCAAAAGGAAAAGACGCAGATTTTATCATTTGGGACAGAAAAAACAATAAAATTAAATCGGTCTATGTCGGCGGGAAAGAGATTTTATAAACGGAGGCAATAATCAAAATGTCGCAGAAAACAATACTCTGGGACTTCGACGGGACAGTGGCTTTACATTTGGGTTGGGGCACTACAATGATGACTGTGATTGACGAAATGGTGCAAAATCACGATATATCTATCCACGATATCAGACCGCGTATGCGCTCTGGATACTACGACCCTGTGATTTATCCGTGGCATGAACCGGAAAAGGCGCATCCGGAGTTATCTTCTCCCGCAGTGTGGTGGCAATATATGGATATGAATTTAAAAATGGTTTTTGAGGACTTAGGATTTAATTCTGATATGTCATGTAAATTGGCGCAAAGAACCCATGAACTATATATCGATGCGAAAAGATATAAAGTTTTCCCGAATACGATAGAAACACTGCGCAGATTGAAAGACGGCGGCTGGCGACATGCCATTTTGTCTAATCATATTCCAGAGCTGCCGGATATTGCGGATAAATTGGGGTTCTCCGACGTAATAACGGAATGTTTTACGTCGGCGTTGACAGGATACGAAAAGCCCAATATTACAGCGTTTAAATATGCGCTGGAATATATAGATTATCCCGAAATATGTTTTATGGTCGGCGACAGTATAACAGCAGACGTAAAAGGTGCGATAAACGCAGGCATTGAGCCGATACTTATACATACCGAGCCTGCTCCGTCGGACGAAATAAAAAATTACTGCAAAACAATTGACGATATCGAAAATATATTGAGGAAATATGATGTATGAACATATGTATTGTGCGTCATGGTGAAACCGATTGGAATAACATGGGTAAATGGCAAGGCAGGGAGGATATACCGCTCAATATAAAAGGCGTCTATCAAGCCGGAAAGTGCGGATTGGCGTTGCAGAAAAGAAAGTGGAGCGCAGTATTTTCAAGCCCATTATCCCGCGCAAAACAGACGGCGGATATAATAGCTCATATTAACGAAATAAGTCCAGTCCGTGAAGAATCCGGTTTAATAGAACGCGATTACGGCAAAGCGTCGGGATTAACTCCCGAAGAACGCAAGAAATTATTTCCCGACGGGAAATATGAGAGCGTCGGAGGGGTAGAAGATTGGGAAACGGTAAAAGACCGGGTTTATAATGCTGTATTGAATTGTGCGCGTAAATCAGACGGCGGCGATATAATAATAGTGTCTCACGGCGCGGCTATAAACTCCCTGCTTGCGCATTTGTCAAATCATGAAATAGGATCTGGTAAAACAATTTTAAAAAACGGATGTTTAAACATGCTGGAATATACAAACGGCGTTTTAAAAATTGTTTTTTATAATAAATCGGCTGACGAGGTTGATTTATAGATTGAATTGCCTGAAAGAAGAATTGCACATGGAACAACAGGATATTTGGAATAAAAGATATAATAAACACAAATCATTGAGCGATTTAGCGTCCGAGGATATTTGGATTAAAAAATATGGCAGTTATTTTGATGAAAAAAGAGATAAAACTATTGTCGATTTAGGCTGCGGTTCGGGAATTAATTCATATTATTTATACAATAAAGGCTATGATGTAATCGCATGTGATTTTTCACTCGCCGCAATAGAAATCGTTAAAAACAACAACGATAATATCACGTCGATGTGTTTTGATATGCTTCAAGGCATACCGATTTACAATCAAAATATAGGCGTTGTGCTGGCAAGTTTAAGCACGCACTATTTCTCGTTAAACGATACGGTCGCTCTTTACCGAAATATATATAATCTTTTGGAAAGTTCGGGCTATTTCGTGTTCAGAGTAAACAGTTTAAAAGAATATTTGTCCGATAAGGACGAGATTAATGAAATTATTGAAGAAAACTATTACAGGCTTAAAAGCGGAGCGGTAAAGAGATATTTTGATATTTCCGCAATTTCAAATCTATTGAAGGATTTTAAAATAATAGATATAAATGAAAACGATTTTGTTTATTTCGGAAACAGAAAATATTTTATAGACGGCATCGTTCAAAAAAGCTAAATTAAGTGGTTTTTGCATTCTCTATGAAATGTAAAGCATTATGAATAAATTATATTAGATCTGTCCGGAAACTGTAGGGGACACAAATTCAACTTCGTTGAATTTAAGTAATCGTCCCGTAAAATCACGTGCGGATTACCATCCGCCCCTACGTAAATCAGGGTTTCCGGACACATCTATTGATTATAATAAGGAGAGTTTATTTATGGATTTATTTGATTCTATCAAAGATAAAATACCGGCACAGGCAAAAGATTTTCTTGAAGGTCAGGGAAAAGACCAGATTATGAAATTTATTATGGATAAAGTTAAGGATGGAAAACAGTCAGAAGCAAAAGAATTGGTGAGTGACGCTATGGCAAAGCACGAGGACGGCAAACTCGACAGCGGAGCCGCTCAAGGTTTCATACAAAAAATACAATCGTTAGTTAAACCGGAATATATAGACGAAGTTAAAAACTTTGTAATGCAGTTTTTAAATAAAGGGAAAAAATGATATTATATAATATAAATTAGGAGAAAAATTTATTAAGATCAATGTTTTACATTTCATAGAGGGCGCACAAAAGGCGCGGGGCGTTGCCGTTATTATTGATGTTTTCCGGGCGTTTTCTTTTGAGTGTTATGCAGTTCAAAACAATGCGGAAAAGATAATCCCGGTGGCGTCGAAAGATTTGGCTTACCAACTTAAACAGAAAAATCCGGATTATATTTTGTCAGGCGAACGTAAAGGTATAACGCTTCCCTGTTTTAATTACGGAAACTCGCCGTCGCAGATAGAAAATGTAGACTTATCCGATAAAGTTATAGTACACACGACGAGCGCGGGCACGCAGGGACTTGAGAACGCGAGAAATGCCAGCGAGATTTTAACGGGAAGTTTAGTAAATGCAAAAGCGGTTGCGGATTATATAAAAACAAATCGTTTTGATGAAGTTTCGCTCGTCTGTATGGGGAATGAGGGCGTCCGACCAAATGATGAGGACGATTTATGCGCAGAGTATATTAGAAATCTATTGGAAGATAATGTATACGACATCACAGAACAAATTGAGAATTTAAAAATTACAAGCGGAAAAAAATTTTTGGATTCAACACAGGACGATTTGCCCGCACACGATTTTTATTTATGCACAGCGTTAAATAAATTTGATTTTGTGCTGAAATTCGAGTATGATAGCAACGGCTTGGGTTATATAAAAAAAGTATAAAAATATAATATTATATATAGCCATTATGTTTGTATAAAAAATACAATCAAGTCAAAAATAAACACAATAGGTTTTATTTATTAAAATAATCGGGATTATGTTTATTATTGAGGGAGATTGTGGGAAAATGTCTATTATCGGCGAAAGAAGAAAATACTTCAAAAAAGAAGCTAAGTTTTTTCTGAGATATAATTATTTAAAGCAAATATTTATGACTTCCGTCGTTATATTAACTACATTCGGGTTAAATGCGGTTAAAGCAAGCATAATAAATCTTTTCAGACTTAATTATAATCTTTACGCCATACCTTTCGGCGTGTTTTTTGATTTGCTCGCTTTTTTCATAGTTATCCCCATGTATCTTGGGATTATCTATGTCAATATAAAACTTTTCGAGGGTGAAACTGTGCCGGTTTCGGGAATGTTCTATTATTTTTCATCATCGGCGAATCTTATGGATTGCTATAAGTTCATTGTAGCTATGGCTGGGAGAATAGCCGCTTTTGCAGTGCCTTTTCTGCTCTTTGGAACCATATTCTCAAAACTGCGCGACATCTTCGCGTTGTTATTAACGGGAACAGTCTCTGCCGTTTCTGTAAATGTCGATATTGTCATGGTTTGCGCCTGTGTAATTTATCTGTCGGCGTTTATCGCGTGTCTTGTATTTTTTATGAGGTATTTTGCGGCTGTTTATATTTTTGTAAAAAATCCGTGTCTTAGCATGAGCGATATAATTCAAAAAAGTTCAAAACTGATGAGAAAAAGAAAAATCGAGGCTTTAAAATTATCTCTGAGCTTTATTGTGTGGATATTGATATCGTATTATCTAGCGGGATTTTTGTATATTTTCTTCACTTTGCCGTATATAATGCTGGCATATACGTCGTTTTTGACATATTTACTGGCAGAGAGCGGCGGAGACGAATTTTTATCCGCTCCTATGGATTATATAAACGAGGTAATATTTTCTGCAAACAGATTTGATATAACGGATAAATCGGATGATCAGGAAAAAGATATGCATACTGCGCCGTCAGAAACATTCAATATAATAGACAAGATTAACGATACGATTGATGAATTTGATAAAATTGACGATACTATAGAAATCGCAGTTATGTCAGAAAATTATGACAGTTCCGGCAATTATGATTACAGCGACGACGGCGATTACGAGGATTTGGATGAATATGACGAATATGAGAATTATGAAATCGACGACAGTGAAGAGAGCGCGGAGAATAATAAAAAAGTGCTGGGATTTCTGCGCGGATTAAAAAGACTAAAAAAGCATAAAAATTGACGCGCTGAAAGGGGATGATTATTGTGCAATCGATTTTACAGGCAAAAGATAACAAGATATTGCACATGATTATGAAGAATGCGTATATAAAAATGCATTATTCATAACAAAATTTTAAATTGGAGGAAAAATAATATGAGCGAAAATGACAATAATAACAAAAAATTTTATATAGCGACCGCGATAGCGTATTCGTCAAAACAGCCGCATGTCGGCAACGATTACGACCCTGTTCAAGCGGATTGTATCGCAAGATTTAAAAGAATGTGCGGTTATGACGTGTTTTTCTCGACTGGCACGGACGAACACGGTCTGAAAATCGAGGAAATCGCAAAAGAGGCAGGTATTACGCCGCAGGAATCGGCAGATAAAGTTACGGGTATGATTTACAATACATACAAGCGGCTTAATATCAGCTTTGACAAGTTTATCAGAACAACCGACAACGAACATGTGGAGTCAGTGAAAAAAATATTTGTAAAACTCTATGAAAACGGCGATATTTATAAGGATTATTACGATGGATTATACTGCGTAGCGTGCGAATCGTTTTATACGCCGTCGCAGGTCAAAGACACAAACGGAGCGTGTCCCGACTGCGGCGGAAAATTGCGCGAAGGAAAAGAAGAGGCGTATTTTTTCAAACTTTCAAATTATCAGGACAAATTAGAAAAATATATTGAGAAAAATCCAGATTTTATCATACCCGTTCAACGAAAGCGAGAAATTGTGAATAATTTTATAAAACCGGGAATACAGAATTTGTGCGCTTCCCGTTCGACTGTAAAATGGGGCGTGCCGGTTGAGTTTGACGCCGGTCATGTGATTTATGTTTGGATTGACGCACTCTCAAATTATATAACGACTTTAGGATATAATCCGACAAATCAAACTCAGCCCGAATTATTTAATAAATACTGGCCCTGCGATTTGCATATAATCGGTAAAGATATAATGAGATTCCATTCAATTTACTGGCCTGTTATACTGTGGGAACTGGGGCTTGAACTGCCAAAACAGATTCTCGGTCACCCATGGCTTTTATTTAACGATGAAAAAATGAGCAAATCCAAAGGCAATGTTGTTTATTCGGACGACTTGATAGAAAAATTCGGAGCTGACGCCGTAAGATATTTTTTGCTGCGTATGATGCCGTTCGATATGGACACTTCATTTACGTACCAATCATTTATTAGATTATATAACTCGGATTTAGTCAATAATTTAAGCAATCTTATAAACAGAACTGTAGTAATGACAGAAAAATATTTAGACGGAGTTATACCCAGCCTTGCAGATTCGGACAGTATTGACGAAGAATTTAAAGAAACAGTTATAGGTCATGTGGGGGAATACGCAAAGTTTATGAATGACTATAATATTTTTTATGCGATTCCGCAAATAATTGCAATATTGGATAGGGCGAACAAGTATATCGACGAAACAGAGCCGTGGATTCTTGGCAAAGACGATAATAAAAAAGAACGTCTCGGCACGGTTTTGTATAATCTTTTAGAAAGCATCAGAATCGCGGGGATTCTGCTCAGTCCGATAATCCCGGACACATCGGCGAAAATCTTTGCGCAGATTAATTCAGATGTTACGGATTATGAAACGGCGTTCGAGTTCGGCGGATTAAAATCCGGCGTTAAAGCCAGCAAAGCAGAACCGATATTTATGCGTTTAGACGAAAATAAAATATTAGCGGAAATATAATAAATTTATAAATAATAAATAATGCGAATAACGAGTTGAGAGCAA
Organism: Oscillospiraceae bacterium; assembly: GCA_009780985.1. Classification (GTDB taxonomy): domain Bacteria; phylum Bacillota; class Clostridia; order Oscillospirales; family WRJC01; genus WRJC01. The sequence continues at coordinate 27,168 of WQYZ01000006.1, forward strand.
CGTGAAAATCCTGCACTAAAAAGCCCTCTTTAATTAAAGAGGGCTTTGGTGCGACATTATTTTCAACTTGTAATTAGCATAATAACAAAAGGGGTGCAAATTATGTCAGATAAACCAAACAGAACAGAAACAATAACAAGCAGGGAACGCGTATATAAAACTATACGCCACGAAAAAGCGGACAGAATGCCCATAGATCTGGGAGTGCATTTTTCTACGGGCATATCTGCGTTCGCATACTATAATCTTAGAAAATATCTCGGACTTGACGTTGATAACATAGAGCTTATCGACATCGGTCAATGCCTTGCGAGAGTTGACGACGATATAATCGAAAGATTTCACGTCGATACAATTTTGTTGAATCCGCGCTGGATAAAGCCGAAAAAATGGAATCCGAGAGGCGATTATGTTTTTGACATACCGGAAGGAATGAATCCTGTGCTTCAGCCGAACGGCGCGTATAAAAGCCACGAGGCAATAATGCCCGCAGGCGGATTTTTCTTCGATGGCTGGCACGGAGACGTGCAGCCGATGTCCGAGGACGAACGGCTTGAAGCATATGCAAAACGCGCGGAATATATTCATAAAGAGACTGATAAATTCACGATGATGATGGGATTCTGGTCGTTTTTCGGCGATTTGGATTACGCCTGCGATATGCTCACAGACCCGGATAAGTGCAAAGAAGGCAATCAAAATCATTTAAACTGGCAGATAGAATATTTTGATAAAATAAACAGAATGTTCGGTAAATATATCGGCGCAATAGAAGTCAACGGCGATTTAGGTACTCAAAGCGGATGTATGTGCACTCCCGACAGTTATTACGATGTATGTTATCCGTATCTGAAAAAGTTTTGCGACCATGTACATAATACAAGCGATATAAAAATATTTCTTCATTCCTGCGGCGCAATCTCTGACGTTCTCGATCATGTGGCAGACGCCGGAGTGGATATATTAAATCCGGTGCAGATTTCGGCGAGAGGAATGGATCCGGTTATACTCAAAGAGAAGTACGGCAAAAAATTATGTTTCTGGGGCGGCGGCTGCGATACGCAGAACGTGCTGTGGTCGAAGACCCCCGCGGAAGTCGCGGCTCACGTTAGGGAAAACGTGCATATTCTCGGCAAAGACGGCGGTCTTGTATTTAATCAGGTGCATAACGTAATGGGCAATGTGCCGCCGGAAAACGTAATTGCGATGCTCAATACGGCATGGGAAACGGCTTGGGATTTTTAATGTTTGAATTGATACGCACAGAGAATAAAGCAAGGCGCGGGCGGTTTCACACCGTACACGGCATAGTTGAAACGCCCGTGTTTATGAACGTCGGGACGACCGGCGCAATCAGGGGCGGTCTATCTTCGCTAGATTTAATCGACGTGAACTGTCAGGTGGAGTTGTGTAATACATATCATCTGCATATACGCCCCGGAGACGATTTAATCCGCGAAATGGGCGGACTGCATAAATTTATAAACTGGAGCGGCCCGATACTGACCGACAGCGGAGGATTTCAAGTTTTTTCACTCGCGAAAATCAGGAAAATCAAAGAAGAGGGGGTTTATTTCAATTCCCATATTGACGGCGCAAAAATATTCATGGGTCCCGAAGAAAGCATAAAAATACAGTCAAATCTCGGGTCTACAATCGCTATGGCGTTCGACGAGTGCGTCGAAAATCCCGCGACATATAAATATATAAAAGACAGTCATGAAAGAACAGTTCGTTGGCTTAAACGCTGTAAAACAGAGCTGGAGCGTCTAAACTCTCTTAACGGGACGGTGAATAAACACCAGATGTTGTTCGGGATAAATCAGGGCGGCATATACGAGGATTTGCGCGTCGAAAATATGAATCAAATCGCCGAGTTAGAATTGCCGGGATATGCGGTCGGGGGGCTCGCCGTCGGCGAGGAAACGCAGGTTATGTATGATATAATTGATATTGTAGAACCGCATATGCCAAAAAATAAACCGAGATATTTAATGGGCGTGGGCACCCCGTCCAATATCATCGAAGCGGTTTACAGAGGAATTGATTTCTTTGACTGCGTTATGCCGACAAGAAACGCGCGTCACGGCAATTTGTTTACATGGAAAGGCTATCTGAATCTGATGAATCAGAAGTTCAAAAAAGATAAAACTCCGATAGATATTGACTGCAAATGCCATACATGCCGCAATTTTTCGAGAGCATACATAAGACATCTGCTCAAAGTTGAAGAAATATTGGGAATGAGGCTGTGCGTAATACACAATTTATATTTTTATAACGAACTTATGCAAAAAATCCGCGAGGCAATAGAAGCGGACGATTTTAACGCATTCAGAAAAAAATATATAGAGATATTTGCTCTGAGAATATGATCCATATACTTATTTGAAAATAAATTTTTGTAAATGTCAATATAAGTATTGACAAAAATAACAATTTGTGCTAAATTGTTATTAGTATATGTACTCATGTATAAATTTAAAAATTTAAAAGTTTAAGGAAGGAATTGTAAAGAATTATGAAATCAACAGGAATTGTAAGAAGAATCGATAAGTTAGGCAGAGTTACGCTGCCCACAGAATTACGCAGAGTTTTTAACATCAACGAAAGAGACCCGATCGAAATGTTTGTGGACGACAATATGATTATACTGAAAAAATACGAAAATACCTGCGTATTCTGCGGATCGTCAAACGACTTAAAAGAGTTTAATTCCAAGTCTGTGTGCGCAGAATGCACAAAGTACATAAAAAGTAAAATGTGAGAGGCAGGAATATCATTAAGTTTATGAAAAAAATAATACGCGTTCTAAGTATTTTAATTATAACCGTATTAGTTATGACGGCAGTATCATGCAATTCCAATAACGGCAGCGCCAATAATGCCAATAACGCGGACACGCAAAATACGGGAAACAGCGGAGATACGCCGGAAGGAACTACTCAGCCCGATGTGAATTCGATTCTGGCTTCGCAGCCCGACGCCGATTACGGCGGATATGAGTTCAGAATCTGGACGTCAAACAAATTTAACGACACTCTGGACGGACGTCAGGCGCCCGACGAACAGGAAACGGGCGACGTGCTGAACGACGCTCTTTTCAGACGCGACAGACTTATAGAGGACAAATACAATATACAGATTAATTATACTATAGCGCAGACCGGCGACCCGTCGTCGGAACTCTTGGGCAAAGCGAGGAACGCAATCAAAGCCGGAGACGACGCGTTTGATTTCGGCATGGACAATATGATAAATTTCACCAAAAATCTCGCGCAAGACGGTATGCTGGTGGATTTTAACAGTATGCCGAATATCGACCTGACCCAGGATTGGTGGAGCAAATACGCGATCCGCGATCTCACTATCGACGGAAAATTCTTCTTCCCGACGGGCGATATAACCGCAAGATACCCCGGTTCTCAATATCTGATACTGTTTAATAAAAAATTATTCGCAGATAGTGGTATAGACTATCCGTATCAAACGGTTCTCGACGGGAAATGGACTCTCAACGCGCTGACGAGTATTACAAAAGATTCAAGACGCGATTTGAACGGCGACGGAGTATATAAAAAGGCGGACGACTCTTTCGGTATCGTCGTCGAATCTATGGCTCCGTTCTGTTTCCTTGAAGCCGGCGGGGAAGGTCTGATAAAGATTGTCGACGGAAATCCCACACTCAATTACACAGCTGAGAAAACGGTCGCCATAATGGACAAGTTGTCTTCTCTTTGGTCGGATCCGAATTTAATATACTATCCGGAGAATTACCAGACATACGACGAAGTGCCGATATTCAAAAGCGACCGCGCGCTGCTCGTAGCAATGACAGGCTCTAACCTGCCGCTGTTTAAAGACATGGAATCGGACTTCGGAATTCTGCCTTTGCCGAAATATGATGAGACACAGGACGACTATTATTCGTACTGCCAGCCGTATGGAAGCGCGGCGGTGTGCGTTCCCGTTACGAACTCCGACTTAAACAGAACCGGCATGATTATTGAGGCGATGGCGGCTGCCGGAAGATATACTTCTACTCCCGCTCAGTATGATATTACTTTAAAGCAAAAATATTCGAGAGACAACGACAGCGAGGCTATGCTTGATATAATCTGCGCAGGTTCATGCTACGATTTCGCGTTTATTTACAATTGGGGAAGTCTGTACGACACATTTGTACAGACAATCAATAAAGGACAAAGCTTTACCTCAAAGTTCGACGCTATAACGCCTAAAGTGCAGGCGGCTTTGGACAAAACCATAGCGGCATATGAGACGTCGCAATAATAATTCTCGATTAAACAATAAATAAAATGCAAAAAGAGAGGAAAACCTCTCTTTTTGCATTTTGGAACATTACACGTCCATGATAAACCTTTTTATATTCTTAAATTTTCAAGTTATTTTTAAATCGCAGACTAAACTTATTCGTTTAGCTTTATCTATAGTATTTATATTATCGTAAGTTTATAGTATCAAAAAAGTATCACTATTATATAGATTATACTTTACTGAACTGTAAAATCGCTTGAATTTTATGTTCTGTTTTCGATATGCAGATACTCTTTCAAGCCTTTTTGTAGTATCTGCGAAAAATTTACGCCGCGCTTTTCTGCCTCTACGTTCAGCCACTGTGGTATAGTCAGCGTTTTCTTTACTACCCTGTTGTTTATTTTGTCGCGTATCGACGGCATAAACACCTCGACTAACATCGCCGTTTCGTTTTTTTCTAATTTTATGTTTTTTATATTTGACGGTTCGGGTATAGTTTCGTCGTCCTGCTCCATACCCCACATATGAAGGCCCAACGCCTCGTTCGCCATCTGAAATACTTCGTCTTCTGTTTCAGCACATGTAAAACAGCCGTCTAAGTCCGGGAAATTGATTGATATTCCGTCGTCATCAAAACTTACCACCGCGATATAACTGTATTTATCTTTTTTCATAGTATAATAATCCCCCTGCAATGTATATTTATTTGAACTTTATTCCCGCCTGCTGTTCTATACGTTTCAAAGTCATTATCGGTATGTCTTTCTGCGGGTCTTTTACCGTCACTTTTCCTTTTTGCGTGGGGTGTCTGAACTGATGGTGACTTCCCACGCAGGCGACCTCATACCACCCGTCCTGCTCCAATATTCGGATTACTTCTCTTGATGAATAGCTTTTCACTTTATCGCCCCTGTAGATATTATAGCGCGTATATTTATACGTGTCAAGTGATTTTGGGAAATATCAATAAATTTTTATATTACGAATTATCTGAATTATGACCACATTTAGGCTTCGGAATATTAATTTGAAATTCTATTTAAAAATATTGCTTTATAAAAAAATATATGTTATAATAATACAGGATTAGTTTTATACAAAGAGGGCAAAAATGGATATAAAAAATCTAACTGACGAAGAAAAAGAACAATATCGTAAGAATAGCATAGATTTTTTAAAAGATGAATCTGCTTTAAAAGATGCCGCAGTTTTCTATAATGGAAAGTTATGGCTATCAGATATAGGATTTTTTGAAAAGAGTATTTTTGTATATAATTTTTGGTCTTATTATGATACTCAACTTTATTCTGACGATATTAATTTAGATGTACTGGATCAACTCGAATATAATATCGAAGAAATCGTATTTAATACGATAACAGAAGATACTTTAACGTATAATAATATAAATTATTTTAATTTTCAAATTCAGGAAGATTTTCTAAAATTTAAGCAATTATATTATGGGAATAATTCAATTTGGCAAGGTAAGATTGTACTTTTTCGAATAAAAGATATTTATTTTGAATTAATTATTTTACTTCCAAAATGTCAAATTGAATCTGTGAAAAATCTTATTGAAAATATTAATTTAGAGTGGAATTTAACAAAGAAGCAAGAATATTTAATTAGAGAACGACAGCATTTTATTAATATTTTAAAAGAAATATTAATAAAACAAAAATCATCGAGTGAATATCGAAAAAATTGTATAGATGTATTAAGAAATGAACGAATTTTATTAGATGCTGCCGTTTATTATGGTTATGAAATATGGATAACTAATGTAAAATTTAATGATAATAATATTTCAATAATTATTAATGACTTAAATGTTATATGCAATTTCGATTATAAAACAATTTTAGAACATGAAACAATATTTAGATTATATCCAGCATATTTCGTACTTCCGTCACCCCCAGAAAAATTGAAAGATTATTTTATATCATGCGATTTGTTAGACTTTAAAGATTTCAAAATATACGAAGAAAATTTTCAGAGATTTCATAGCCTTGGATACGGAATGTTGTCTCACAGGCAATTTGTTTTTAAAATATTGAAGAATTTATTTAGAAATGATGAAGATAGAAAAAAATATATATATTTATATGGTGGAAAGAGTCAATATGGTGTTCTGAAAATAGATATGGTGCTTGTTTAAAGTATATAAATAACAAGTTTGATTTATTTATTTTACTTGCACGACCTCATATTGAATTTATAAAAAATTATATTCGTGATATTGATTTTAAATTAAGAACTCAAAAAACACGATATTTACCTAAATTTATATCTACTAATCAAAAACCACAATATACGACTAATCCTGTACCTACTAATTTAAATATATTACACACCATTGATTTAATGAATGGAAGAGATTTTGAACGATTTATTGCCAACTTATTTGAAAAAATGGGATATAAAACCAAACTGACTAAAGCATCTGGCGATCAGGGGATTGATGTTATTGCTGAAAGTTCTGATGAACGTATTGGAATACAAGCAAAATGTTATTCATCTAAAGTTGGAAATTCTGCAATACAAGAAGTTGTTGCAGGAAAAGCGTTTTACAAACTTGATAAAGTAATGGTAATAACTAACAATAGATTCACATCATCTGCTATTGACCTTGCAAGAGCAAATAATGTTATTCTTTGGGATAGAAATAATTTAAAAGATAAATTAAAATAAAAAATTTAAATAAGGAGATAAAATGGCTTATAATATTGATGCTTTAAAAGGAGAATTAGTTGGACTTCACGATTCAATTAGAATACTTAGAGAAATTTATAATAAAGAAGAAAAATTAATAAATTTGGCAATTCCTCATATAATAGTGGTGGCTTTTGCTTGCGAAGTAGCAATGAAAGGAATATATTTTTTTGAAACAACTATAGACCTTAAAAATTCTCATAATCTAAAAGAACTATTTGACAAATTGAGTCAGGCTACTCAAAATGAAATCCGAAATAATATTGCAAACAAAGACTTTGATATGCTACTTGAAAAGAACAAAAATGTTTTTAATGAATGGCGATATTTATATGAAAAAACCCAGATAGATAAGATAAATGCTGACATTTTGTTTTTGGACAATTTTTTAAATGTATTACATGAAAAACTTAATAAAATATCGTAACTGAATTTACGAAGAAACGCGGGGAATTACGTAGGGCAAGCAATGCTTCGGTATATACCCGAAACCAAAAATTCTCCCGCGGCGGGTTGTCTATGTTGTTTATAAAGAATAAAAAAACACCATGCGAACGATAATAATAAAACTTATCGTGCGCATAGCATTTTTGTTTTACATCCAACTACACGTCCATGATTATAGGCAGTATCATCGGCTTGCGTTTGGTTTTTTGATATAAAAACTTGGAAAGTTCGTCTCTCACTTTTGTTTTTATCTCATTCCATTCGCACATGTCGTTGTCAAAACAGTAATTTACAGCGTCGCGCGCGGTGGTGCGCGTCTGTTCCATAAGCTCTTCGGATTCCCTGACGTAGACAAATCCCCTGCTGACTATATCCGGTCCCGAAATCAGCGTCGCATTGTCGATATCTATTGCGGCGACTACCACAATAAGCCCGTCCTGCGCTAAATGCCGCCTGTCGCGCAGAACTATATTCCCGACGTCTCCCACTCCCGCGCCGTCGACAAGAACCTTCCCGCTCGGAACAGTACCGTTGAATTTCATTGAATTTTCGTCTAACTCTATTATTTTGCCGATGTCGGGTATAAGTATATTCTCGCTTTTCATGCCCATATATTTCGCAAGTTCCGCGTGAGCTTTGAGATGCCTCTGCTCCCCGTGCATCGGCACGAAAAATTTAGGTTTTACAAGCCCGTGTATCAATTTCAGTTCTTCCTGACATGCGTGACCCGACGCATGCAATTCGGCTACGGCGTCGTGGAGAACATGAACGCCTTTTTTTGATAATTCGTTGATTATCCTGCCGACCAATTTTTCGTTTCCCGCTATGGGATGCGCGGAAATAACGACGACGTCTTCCGGTCCCAAACTGACTTTCTCATGGTCTGAAAACGCCATTTTATATAACGCCGACATTGGTTCTCCCTGCGAACCTGTCGTGATTATTGCAATCTGTTCGGGATTGTATTTTTTTATCTCGTTTATATCTATGAGCACGTCTTTTGGAATCTGCAGATAGCCGAGTTCTATCGCCACGCCTATTATATTTAGCATACTCCGCCCAGTTATCGCGACTTTGCGCTTGAATTCAGCCGCCGTTGAGATTATCGACTGTATTCTGTGGACATTCGACGAGAAAGTCGCGATTTCTATGCGTTTATTCGCATGGTTCTGGAATATCGCGTGAAGCGAATTTTTGACTTTCCGCTCGGACGGGGTGCTTCCCTGCCTTTCTATATTCGTGGATTCGCACATCAGGAGCAGAACCCCATTGTTGCCGTATTCCCCGAATCGGGTTAAATTAATCATCTCCCCGCTTATCGGGGTTAAATCCACTTTAAAGTCCCCGGTCACAACAACTACGCCGACCGGGGTTTTTATGGCAAGCGAGACTGAATCCGGTATAGAGTGGTTGACGTGTATAAATTCTATGGAAAAACAGCCGAGTTTTATCGTTTCCCCGTCTTTGACTGTCACAGCCTGCACTTTATTCTGCAAACCGTGTTCTTCAAGTTTGTTGTTTAAAATACCCAACGTCAGCCTTGTCCCGTAAACAGGCACATTTATTGTATGAAGCACATACGGCAATGCGCCGATATGGTCTTCATGCCCGTGAGTCAATACGATTCCTCTGATTTTATCCAAATTTTTTTCAAGATACGTCGTGTCCGGAATAACCAAGTCGATTCCGAGCATATCGTCGTCCGGAAAAGCGAGTCCGCAGTCAACGACCATAATATCGTCTTCATATTCGAACACTATTATATTTTTCCCGATTTCCTGAAGTCCTCCTAACGGTATAACCTTTAGTTTTGATGTTTTTTTTTGCATATTTTCTCCTTTTAGTTTGTTTTATGTTATTTTTTATGTATTACTTATATAATTCATTCAGAATTTCCAAATTTTAACAGAACTATAAAACCGCATAATCATAATATTATAATATAAAACCCAAATATTGTTGTATCGAATGAACTTCGCGCAGTTCCCATAATCAATTCCGCGCAAACAGGAATTGATTTTATTGGACGGAACAAGCAGAAGTTCACTCAAAGCACGGGCGCACAGCTAACAATACAACAATATCAGTTTAAATATTATATTATGTCATGCTAAACCTTAAAATATTAAAATAAATTCCGCACATATACTTATACTGAACAAGTTCAGTAAGTAACATTACTATTATTATACACTTAAACCCGCAAATTGTCAAGTGCCGTTTTTTATATTATCATTTTTGATATTTTTATCTATGCCGTCTATAATGGATTGTATCCTGTCGTTTGTTACGTCTAACAATTCTTCTGCGGCTTCTGTGCTTACAGCTTCTGCAATAAGTTTGAATCCGCCGCTCTTTTTGGGGACAACGTTCACAAAACCATTTGAAAAATCGAGCTGTATTCCTTCTCTTGCCCTGTAATTTATTTTTTTCTTTTCTCCGTTTTCATTATTTTTTACACAATTTAGATCGCCTGGATTTTTTAATTGAGCGTTTAAAATATGCATAATTTTCGTTTTTTTGCTGTCGTCGGCATAAATTTCCGTATCCCGCGACGTAAACTCCGGCAGTTCTTTTATATGCCAGCCCAAAGATTTTCCGGAACTGTATAGAACATGACACAGTTTCACTGCGGCAAAGCAGGCGTCTTTTAAATAAAACTGCGATATTATTTTTGATTTAGCTTTCAAATCATCACCGTCGTCGTCAAACGGACATGAAATATACCGCAGTATATCCGCGCCCTCGTTTTCGGTTATTATCTGCAAAGCGTGAGGCGCAAGATACGGCATCGCTATTTCCGTTTCGCCGCTGTGAATCGCGTCTTTTATCAAAACTGCAACGATATGCCAAAAATCGACCGCGCCGTTTATACTATTATCATATGCCTGAAGATAAAATCCGTCATCGCTTACGGCAAAATTAAGATAATCCGTAATTTCCCCGTTATTTGTATTGTGATTATTCAGATCGTCGCTGTCGTCATAAACTTCGCATGACAATTCGATAAGCGCTTTTTTTAATATATGCGCCGCCGTTCCGGTTTTATTCGCATTTTTTGATTTCACCGCGACTTTTAGACCGCTTAACTTCGTCGGATTCTCCGAAATCCTGCCTGCGTTTTTCAAAAGTTCGCTGAAATATAAAAATTGCAGACCTTCAAATGTTTCCGTATCGTAGAGTTCATTTGCAACGGGAGGCTTATAATCGTCTCTTGACAGTGCGGCGTCGAATTTTCTTTCAAACGGGCGCGACGGGGAAAGCGTGTTATAGTCGAAAATTTTCATCACATCATTATATGACCCGTCCGGACTTATTATTCTGTCCACAAACAGCATTGTGTCAAGGCGGAAATGCCCGGCGGCGAACGCCGCCAAAGAGTCGAACCCCTCACCGAAATCGTAACTTTTCGCGCCTGACGCAACCACCCCGCATAGAAGCGAATCTTTAATTAAGCGGCTTATATTGTTCTTTTTCGTCGAATATTTATATTCCGCATCGTTTGACTGATGTTTCACGCTCTGCGAATACATAACCCCGATTCTTCCGGGTCTTTTATTTTTGAAATCCGACGACGCAATACCCGCCGCCGCACCTATTTTAACGCAGTATTCGGGCGTGAGAGTTTCATTGAATATTCCCGTTATTCCGTCGTCGCTGTCAAAAAGACTGCGCTTGTTTGCCAATAAATTTGAAAAAATCACATTTGACATAATTTTTTCCCTTTCGTATATTTTTTTGTTGTTCCATATTTTAACGCCTTTTGATATAAAGGCGTAATTTTCTATGACGCACTCCTGACCGACGACACATCCATCATTTATTACGACGTTATCGCCGATTTTGGTAGCTTGACATACAATGGATTTTATGATTTTCGTATTGTTCCCTATCTTCACTCCGTCGTGTATTATACTATCGATAATCTCGCAGTTTTCGCCGATTTCGCAATTTTTACCGATTATCGAATATTTAGACAGTATGGGCGGGCATTGCCCGTCCGCAGGTCTTTGCGTCATTTTAACGGACGGGCAATGCCCGCCCATACACATTTTCGCCGTCTCGTTTATTATTTTTATTTTCCCGTCAGCCGCGTCAATATTGCAGTTATAATATGCATCTAAATCCCCGATATCGCACCAGTAATTGTTATCGACATAGCCCGACAATTTATATTTACCGTTACTGTTGAGCAAAAACGGAAATAAGTCTTTTCCGAAATCGTAAAATTTATTTTCGGGTACGGATTCTAAAACTTTATTGTTTATTATATAAATCCCGGTATTGATTGTATCTGTGAACACCTGCGACCATGACGGTTTTTCTATAAAAGTCAGAATAGTCCCGGAATCTCTGGTTTCCGTCAAAACTCCGCCGAATTCTAACGGATTTTCTGATTCTGTGAGAACAAGCGTCACATCGGATTCCGACTGTCTGTGAAATTCGACGGCTTTTGATATGTCGATATCGCATACTGCGTCGCCGCTTATCACGATAAAAAAATCGTCATGGGATTTTATATTTTTATCAAGTAAAAAAGACTGCGTATTTTTTACGCTTCCCGCAGTTCCGAGAGGTTTATCTTCTTCGAAGTATGCGAGATTTACCCCCTCGAAATTGTTTTTATATTTATCTTTTATCTGTTCGGGCAGGAACATAAGGGTAATAGCCGCGTCGGATACGTTATGTTTTTTGAGCAGTCTTATAATATAGCTTATAACGCTCTCGCCGAGTATCGGCACGAGCGGCTTCGGCATTTTCAGGGTAAGGGGACGCAGTCTCGTACCCTCTCCCCCTGCCATTATAACAGCTTTCATCTGCACAACTCCTATTCTTTTGTATTGTTGGAATAAATATTTACTGAACAAGTTCAGATACTGAGTGTTGCTCAGTATAATAGTAATATTTGTAAATTTTGCCGTTTTTATTCATTTTCAATCAATAAACAAAAAGAAACCGTCGTCAAAAACGGTTTCTATAACAGATACTTTATATATTTGCGTTATTTTGCAGTATGAGTTCATCAACTGCATGCCGGTCAAGAAAGGGGGCAAGTTTTTTCAATTTATCTTCGTCTAATTTATCTTTGAATTTATATACAAATGCAGTCAGCGTCTCTGTTTTCAAAAACGGCGCAAGTTCCACGATTGTGTCAATATCTGCGATTTCTTCTAATTTATCTGCATTTTTTATGCCGGAATATTTTATGTTTGGAATCTTTATATCCGGAATATGTATATCTGGTATTTTTATGTTAGGGATTTTAATATCCGGAATGTTAACATTAAATTTTCTTTCGATTTTATCGGCTATTTTGTCAAATTTCTCATTGAATTTACTGTTGAATTTCTCAGTAAACTTATCAAACTTATCGAATTCATTTGATTCATTTGATTTATCGGAGCTGTCGATATTTTCAAGTTCTTTTTTAAGTTCCGAGATTAAATTTTCATCTACCCCGTTTTCGGCTTCTGCCGCCATTTCATTTAATTCTTCGAGCCTTTCTTCGAGTTCGTCTATTTTTTCGTCAAAGGCGTCTATTTTTTCTTCCAATTCATCTAATTTTTCATCTATACGGTCGACTTGTTCTTCAATTTCGTCGTATATTTCTTCGAGTTTTTCAAGAGTGGCGTCGGAAATTCCCGGGGTATTCTGCTTACTCTCTATGACGCGCAGTTTTTCTTCAAATTTCGTCTTTTCCTGCTGATATTTTTCCCTCTGCGCCTCTGTTTCTTCAACGGCTTTTTGTTTTTGTTTTTTGATTTCTTCTTTTTGTTTTTGAATTTCTTCAATTTCTTTGCGGAAACGCGATATTTCGCTGTTACTGCCGTTATCGCCTGCTTTGTTTTTCAGACCTTCAAGACTTTCAAGTTCCGCAATCAGATTTTCATCTATATCTGATTCCGTGTTTACAGCCCCTTCAATATTTCCGTTTTTGATTTCATTTTCCCGTTCTTCCGTTTTTTTATACAGTTCAGTTATTCTCCCGCTTATGTCAAGTATTTTTCTACTGACATCATCTATGTTCTGATTATTCGTGCTGACTTGTTCAGACACTTTGCCGAACATTTCATGGAGTTTTTGTTTTGTTGCCTCTGAAAGACTTGCTATCGCCAATTTTTCTTTTATTATATTTAGGCTTTCCTGCAACTTTGCGCGTCTGTCTTCTAAATTTCTTCTTTGTTCTTCCGCATCCCGCCGTTCTTCTTCGAGAGAAAGAATTTCGTCCTTTAAATCGTTCAGCCGTAAATCGTTTTGAAAATCATATTCGCCGCCAGTATTTGTTTCTGTAATCTCCCCCATTTTCCCTGTTTCACCCATTTCGTTCATCTTCCTATCGCCTCCGCTATTTTTATATTTTCGAATCAATTAATTTCAATAATTTATTATAACTCAAATTTTTAAAGATTTCAAGCAATCTTTAATTAAAATTTATCATTGTTTCCTAAATTATTTCATATATCTATTATTATACAAAAATGCGTGCGGAGAAAAATATCGTATTTAGGCGAACAGAACAAATTATTGTACTGGCTGTTATGTATAATAATTAACAAATTGATTATTAAAATTGCTTGAAAATAAAAATTCTACGTAATATAATTTAATTATTGTAAATTATATTTTTACTCTAATATATTGATTGTAGGAGAAATTTTATGAAAATAAAAAAATTTATTTCTTTATTATTAATCTGTTTTATGTCATGCGCATTGATTCTGACTTCTTTTGCAGGATGCAGCAATACATCTGACAACAATGCTGATACAACCGTTGTCGGTAACAGTACTGTTGCTGGAAGCGTTGCCGATACCACAACGTCCGCACCTGCGGTTACTACGACTGCGGCGCCTGCGACGACGACAGCAGCGCCTGAAACAACTACTGGTATTCCGCCTGCAAATCCGCCGGCGAATATTCCAGCGGCTGCAAAATCATTTCTCACAGCCGCCGCGACCGGCGACAGAAATAACTACAACGGACCGGTAGGATATGAATTTCAGTGCAATGCCGACATGACGGTAACGTTTGTAGGACGTCCGCTTAACGGCGAAATGCTTGATTCGCATGTCATATACATCTGGGACGTAAGCGCGCAGTCTTTATTGGCAACTGTTGCCGTCATGCCGGATTCCCCGCTTGACGCGCTCGGATTCAAGATTGCGCCGCTCAGCGCGCCGCTTGTGCTCAAAAAAGACCAGCAATACATTATTGTGAGCTCAGAACAGACTGACGGCGATAAGTGGTACGATGTCGGCGTAGCGGAAACCGACGCTCCTGAGTTGTCCCCGACCCCCGACTGTACGATAATAACGCCGGCATTCGGGAACGAAGACGACTACGATTCATATCCCGCGAACGTATATAATCCCGGCGGGCAGAATAAAGGCTATACCGGAGTGACATTCTACTACACGCTGAATTAAATAACAACTATAAAAAATTCCGTATGGTCGTCATACGGAATTTTTTTGTAATATGTTGTTTTATCAATTAATCAGGAAATATTGCCTCCCCATATTTCCCCGCCATATATTTCGTAGCTGAAACCAAATCGTCAAAACCGCCGCAGCCGTCTACGCCGTTTGAAGTCCACGGCATAACGCCCTGCCATCCGTTAAGATATGCGTTTTCATAGTCTGTAATCAGCGTATTGTTTTCTGTTCCCTGTGTCTGACCTTTTGACCCTTTCGCCATACATTCGCCGATTAACGCGGGCTTTGAGCCGTCAAGTTTCCAACACGCCGGAGTTGTATAAAACGGCACGCCATAATACTGTCCTACCCAGTCATAATAATGAGGAGCCCAAAAATCAAGATGAGCGTCCGGGTTGAGACAGAGTTTCTGTAAAAATGTGTCTGATACTTTATTACCCTCGCATCCTGCGCCGTCTGAGTTATATTTAGGGAAGCTCATGCCCACTGTGACAAGTATGCCGCTGTTTTCATGGATAGCGGCGGATTCATATGCAAAAAGATTTGAAATCTGCTCCCACGGAATTTTGCCGCACTCTGCGTTTTCAAAAATCCAGTCGGGTTCGTTGCACATGTCGATACTCCAGAGATACGGATTATTTTTGTACCTGTTGACAAACGGAACGACGTAATTATTCACAAACGAATCTATAGCGTCATTGCTTGCAAGCATATTGCGCCATTTTTGAGCGGACGGTCTTGTATTGACGGCATTTTTGAAATGGTCGAACGAAAGCAAAGTCGCCATAATATATATGCCGTTTCTTTGCGCAGTCGCAAAAAATGCGTCCAAATCGTTCCAATGAGCATCTGTGGCTCCGCTTACCATGCCGTTGTCGTCAATAATTATGGCGCCGTTGTCATTGTTGCAGTTAATCCATACTCTCACGGCGTTGACGCCGTTGTCGTGCAACGCTTTAAAATGATTATCCCACCATGAATCGTCATATCCCCCGCCGAAATCATTCCACTTGTTCCATGGAGTATTTGCGCCGTTTATCCAGATTCTTTTGCCGTTGACTGTAAACTGATTGTTTACGATAGTTATGCGTTTGTCGTCAGTATCGGCAGAAGTTGACGCAGTAGGGTCGGCAATTTTGCCGGAATCTCCGCTTGCACAGGCGAAAAGCGTTCCGCAAGCGGAGATTGCCAAAGTAAACAATAAGATTTTTTTTGCGTTCATAAATAATATTTCTCCTTTTTAACATAAAATAACATCGCCTTTAATCGGCGTTAATACTTCGCCTTTGAATTTGTTTACGGCGGAGTCAAAACATTCCGTTCTGATTCTCGCAGGGTAGTGAACAAGAGCGAGTTTTTTCACTCCCGCATCGGCGGCGACAGAGGCGGCTTCTTCCGCGTCAGAGTGAAGATATAAGTTATCGCCCGTGTGTTTTCCTCCTAAAGAACATTCGTGAATTAGCAAATCGCAGTTTTTGAAAAACGCGATTTCATCGTGATTATAAGCGGTATCGCCTGCAAACCCTATTTTAGAATTTGTAACCATATCCGTGACGCAGTAATATCTGCCGTCAACCGGGTGTATAGATTTGTGCGCTTCTATAAATAATTTTGTACCGGAATCTATATTAATCGTAATATTTTCTCCGGATCTGATCTCTGTGCATTTAGGATATCCCGCGTTTTCATAAAAGCGCGACACCTGCAAAAAATTCATTGCAAGTGCTACTACCATATGCAATTCTCCCGGACCTACAAAAGTTAGTTCGTTTAGAGACCTCCCTTCGTTGAGGTGATAAAACAAAAATTGAGGCAGGGCGATATAATGGTCATGATGAAAATGGGTAAACAAAACAGTTTTAAAATCTGCCGGATTCAGCCCTAAATCCAATATATTTTCGACTAAATTCCAGCCTGTGTCCACGATAACTTTGTTGTTAATCAGATAGCTCGCGGTATCGTTCCCATAGTCGTATCTGCAGCCTGACGAGCCTAACACCGTAATAAACGTACCGGTCGGAATAATCGCTTCTTCTTTTATATCAACCAAACCCGCGAGATAGTCAAGCGACACGTTAAAATAGTTCGCAAGCGCAATCAATATATCCAAAGTAGGCGTAAATTTATTTATTTCATAATTACGATATCCTCTTTCGGTACTATTAATAATTTTTGCCATTTCATTTTGAGTTAAATTTTTATTTTTTCTAAGTAATTTTAAACGCTCTGAAAATGTACTCATAAAACCTCATAAAATATTTTAATTTTTTTATAAAAACGCTTGACAAGGCAAAATTTTTCCTGTATAATGAATATGAGGAATAAATTTTCCTTAATGTGAAATTAGTTATAGTAAAGATAGGAGAATAATCATGGAAAACTATACAGATAAAATATTTTGAACGCGCAGACTTACAGTAAATCAGATATTTCCTTATGACCGGCAGTCACCCCCGCGAGGATAAAGATATGCGGGATTATAACATGCGGTTGGAGAACGACAGCGAAAATATAATTAACAGGTTTAAGCGTATTTATAAAGACGGCGAGAAAGAGGAGTATGACGACGCATTGAGTGAGTTCGCGGACGCAACAGCGACATATCAAAACGTTTTCACGGAAATAGGCATGAAAATCGGCGCGCGATTATTATTCCAGCTGCTGTGTCAGGATGAGTAAAATTTAGAACACTCTTCACATGCCCTCTTTAGTAAAGAGGGTGGCACGCGAGATGTCATTAAAAAACTATAATATTACGCTAAATCGCGTGACGGGTGTTTTGTTCTCCATCATGGCACGCATACCAAGCGCACTCGGCGGGATTCCACAAAACACCCGTCGCACCAAATTCAGCTTCGCTGAATTTATCGCCACCCTCTTTTCTAAAGAGGGCTTTGGTAAAAATACCTCGCCTTAACTTAACGACATTACACTGTCGTCCGTCCCTATACATTACTATCATACGGATATTCCAAAACGAGTCCGTCATATGCAAGCATCAGTCCTTTTTCCTCTGCAATCGGGCTGTATTCGTCGTGCGGCGGGCACCAGTGCGGAGCCATATGCGTCAGGTAATAATCCGGCTTATCTCTCCATAAATTATTTGCGTTAAAAAACTCTAATAACCGCAGATTCTTCTCAAAACCCATGTGAGTCTGCGAATCGTCGCCGAAGCCGAAAGTGCCTTCTGTGATAATAAAATCATATTTATAACTTTTCAACGCTTCAAGCGTTTTATCAAAAGGCCAGCCTGTGTCGGTCAAATATAAAAAAGTGCGGTTTTTACGGGTGATTATGTAGTTTATTGAGTGTGTTTTACCGTCGTTATGGTTTCCATCCAAAGTAAAAATCTCAAGTCCGTCCGCATAGTATTTTTTAAAAGGTTCGACGACATTAAACTGCATATTCCAGCTCATTTTGTCATATCTGTCGTTGTTTAAGAGCGTATCTTCCACTTGTTTGCTGCCAAAAGTATTTAATTCAGGCAGTTGCGTAAATACTGCCATCCTTGTCCAAAGCGTATGCGTATTAAAATGATCTTTATGCGAATGCGTCACTAACAGGGTTTTTATTTTCCGTATATTCACCCCGAAGCGTTCAGCCTGTATATGTACCGTTTTGCCTATATCAATCATCACATCGTCGTCTAAAATTACAGAACTATTGCGGCGGATATTTTTTCCTCCCCATTTGCGGGCTTTTTCGCAGTTTTCACATTCGCACCAAATACCGGGATATTCTTCCCCTGCAGAAGTGCCCAAAAATATTATTCTCATAAATTACATATCTCCCCAGTTAAAACACAAGTCCCAACCTCATCGTAAAATTAATATTGTTCCATATTGCACAATTTTGTAACAGTTTACGTTAAGTTTATCAAATTAATACAAATAAATCAATATAAAATTGTAAAGTTTACGAAAGTACTGTAAACGGAAATAAAATATTAAATTTATAATCGTAATATACGTTTTGGGAACTTTAAAATAACAACCTTGGTTTATTTTCTGTTCATAAACGATATAAGCGCGCAGACAAAAAATCCGCGCGTTTATATAACTATTTAAAATAACCTAATTACCACTGATTTTTCCCCAGTATAATTATAGCCGAATTTTAGGATATTCTTAAAACTTTTAACGTTCAAATTTCACTGATAATTTCTAAAGTTTTATATAATTCATTATAATATTTATTTTTTATTTGATTTATCATATTTGTGCTTTTGGTTATTAAATTAGGATCTTCTGTCATTTTATATCTGATAATAAATTTTAGAAGTTTAATGGCTCCTTCATTAAGAGAATCTAAATTGTTTAATATTGCCATATTTTTCGAAAATCATACTCAATCTTTCAATCATAAGAGTAATGTGGGCGGCAATTAAATAAAAATGTTTTGTAGATATTTCATTATTAAGCAACCTATCATTAAGCAAATCAAAAAATGTTATACCAAAAAATATATCATCGCAATTATAAAGTTTATATCCGGTTATAAATCTATTAATTTCATTATATCTGTTCTAAAACCCATGTTCAAAATTGTAAATTCCGCAAATTAGGTTGAAACGAAGCAAATGCTTCTGCTGCTTGTTGCGATAACGGTACTTGAGAATTTTGAAACACTTGAGACTGCGGTTGACGTGTTCGATGCGGATTCTGTACTGGGCTAAACTGCGGTTGAACTCTTTCTGCTCCCCGGTAAGCTCGCCGCCCTTGGGTTTCTTGAATGGCGTTATGCTGAATAAGTGTATGTCGCATATACCCTGAAAACCGCTGTCGCCCACAAACAAAGTATCGTCATTAAGGCGAAGACCGCTCTGCTTGTACATCTCGAAATCGTATACCGAGCCTTTGGCTTCACTGACGAAAAGTATTTTGCCACTCTGACCGTTTATTACTACCAAATCTTTTACTGTATGGCATTTTTGCTTGCCTGAATATGACTCTTTCTGTTTTTTTTAGGGCGTTCTGTTTCGCATTCCGTCACATCTGCCACTGCGATGACCACATCTGTGCCTGCCTCTTTCAGCTCGCGCTTCGCCGGCAACGCAAATGTCCCGTCCATTATCAACGTTTCTTCCACCCATTTTACCGCATCGCTTATTCGGCTTTTCGACACCTCGTAATCAAACGCTATGTTTACCATTGTTCGGTAGTCGTGATAATACCTCAGCGTTATCACCAATTTATCAAGTACGCTTAATCGGGGAAGCCGTCCTCCTTCTTTGTGCAACTCCCTACTGAGCTTGCTCAGTATATGCACTTTTTAATATCTCTAACATTTTCTCAAATGTGGACTTCTCTATCCCGAATATTTCGTGATATTCTTTTCCTTCTAATTTCTCTATTCGTTTTTCATTTTCTATCATATCTTTATTTTATCAGGTTTTTTTCCTTTCGTCAAGGGTTTAGAACAGGTCTATTGTATTATGCTTATTAATAGAGGCTAAAGATATTTAAAGAGATATATCTGCGCCATATCATCTTTACCATTCTCACATGGGTGGAACCCAACTGGCGTGAATCCATTACGAATGTAAAATGATAATGCACCTCTTTCATCAGGGTCATCGGGTGTATCTGTATATAAGCATTCTGCGCCACACTCACGCAGGTGTTTTTCTGCTTCTTGACATAATAATTTTCCATACCCTCTGCTTCTATATTCCTCTTTTACTTCAAACATTGCTATGGTAGCTTTTGCCCCGAAACAAGCTACATTTTCAAGACCTTTATCGTACAAAAGATATATAAATCCAAGAGGTGCTTCATCGTCTGAGTATAAGCATAGAGCTTCTCCCCCTCTTAAATATAACAACTTAATAAAGTTTTTCAACCATTCCACATGTTGTAAATTATTAGGGTCATAATGATTTCCGCATTGTACATGGCATATTTCGTCGAAAAACGTATTATAGAAATCTTTTTCATTTAAAAATTTGAAAATCATAATTTATCTCCAATCATAATTTATTGATTATACAAATAACAATTCTTAAAGATAATTTATACTATCTGGCAATCCACACATCAGAAACACCGTTTTCAATCAGCATCTTGTTCAGTTCACCTATGTGGTGAGATAGCTCCCGCATTATATACAAGTGCAATATCATTTGGCTCGCGCCTGTCCAATACCAAGCCCACCTGCTCTCTAACGGTGATGTTAAAGATTCATCATCAAGGGATGCCAGTGCTTTTTCAGCACGGTCAAGAACGCTATCAAAATAGGCGAGAAATTCGCTCTTGCCGGGAAACTCCTCAGCTTTTGCTTCCACCCAGTTTCCATACGGGTCATTATCTCCGAAGCTGCCGGCAATCATATCGTCTATGTCAACAGCCAGATGATAGGCAATACGGCAAGGAATATAGTATTCGTCGCCGTGCGGTTCTCTCCACCGTGATTCGGGAAATACCTCCACAATTCCTTTTATGGTTTTGAATAACGTCTGATATTGTGTTCTTACATCGTTTGCCAGTATTTCACTTATGTTGTTCTTTCCCATAAATTACCCTTTGTTTAACATGATTTTATGTTTGCTGTCGATTATGTTTATTAGCGGCATAATTGGTATGCCCTGCGCTTCCCGTCAGGTATGCCAAATTCGACCATTCCTCTGTATTCAAATCCTGCCCGTAAAATAACCTTCTGCATAATTTCATTCATTGGGTGAGTGTCGATTCTTATATCGCGGTATCCTATGCCCCCGGCTCTTTCAATGAGCCCGCGCATAAATTGCTCCGCAATGCCTTTGCCCCGGAAATCAGCGTCGATTGCCACACTATGTATAGATATATATTTTTCGTGGGAATTATCCCAACAGCCGTCTTTGATATTGGTATAACATTCATCTACACCCTCAACTAACGCGGCATATCCGCAAATTATATCTTCCTGCGAAATTAAGACATACCCCCAATTATTCGCAATATCTTCCTCCACATATTGGCTTGGACCATGTCCGTCCTGCCATTGAGAAAGTCCTTGGGATTGCAGAAATGCGCGTCCGCTTTCTAATACTGACAATATTTTTTCTATATCGTTTTTTTCGGCTATGCGTATATTCATCATAAATTTCTATCAACCCTTTTATTATGATAATATAAATACTATTTGTTTAATTTATTTCTATGTTTGCTGTCGATTATGCTTATACTATTCAGCTTGTATAGGAAACAAAATGCACATTTCAACGTCTTTTCCTTCAAATGCTCCGATAGGATATACCTCAATCTCAAAACCATTGTAAATCGTCATTCCGTTTATTTCCGCCCATTTCCTTATATCATCATGGTTTTTAAACAACTCCTCCATATTACGGCACGCATATTTAATGTATTTCCCCGGTGGCACAATGAACAAAGCCCAAATTTCTTCTAAATTGCCTATTTTTGTCACCGCGCAACCTGCGATATATTCATGCTTATTCGTAAGCAGATAAGCGTTAATACCATAATCTACAGGTGGAACGAGTGCGTTTTCAATCCTATTCCGGTATTTTTCGCCGTAAGTGTTCCACATTCCCTCAAGGCTTTCTATGGTCGCAGGCAGTCCCAATTTACGATAACTTAATCCAATCACTTTTATTTCTTCATCGAGTGTAATTACTTCAATATTCATATTTCCACCTCGTATTATATAAATACTATTTGTTTAACTTGTTTTTATGCTTGCTGTCGATTATGCCTATTCGTTACGTTAATCCATATAATTCAAACGGCTCATTCTGTAGGGCTTGTTTATACAGTTCAATCGTGTTTTTTACTTGTACCAACATACATTTTGCGTTTCCGATTAACGTATCTTTAATATATCCTTTTTCATACGCCCTGTTTTGAATAATATACCAAGGTCTCGCCGTTGGCGTCCAAGCCTCAATAAACCATTCCGATTCGGGGTAAATTTTTCTTGCTTCTTCCGATGGGATAAATTTTTTCTTGATGCCGTCGGGCAAAAAATCCTCAACATAGTGCATAGAAGACATCCGATAAATATCAACGCCCATCAAAAGCGCACAGCCGTCGGAATCAATCAAGTGTTGGAAACCCATTGAGGCATGTTTTTCGGCTTCATGTCCCCATGCGGAAACGCGAAATATCCCTTCTCCTGTGATGACATCGGGCATTTTTCGGAATGTGTCGGATATAATCCCCATAGCTGATTTTTCGTTATCATCATGTAAGATTTTTATTTTCAATGTCAATCCTAATTTTTTATCTGTCTCATTAAGCGGGAAGTTGGGCGAAAGTTTAAACGAGGGCGTAAGAATAGCACCGTTTGTGCCAACAACATTTTTTAATGCGTCTATTATCGTGATAGCACCGCCGTCAACATGACCGAAACTGCTGAGAGAACAATGTACTTCTAACATCATACTTGTTTTTACACCCAATGAATTAAGACCGTTTTCTATTTCCTTTTTTGTTATACAAGCAGGTATTTCCAGCACCTCCGCATATTATAAATTCATTTCTCAATTCCACGATATTTCGTAGGGAATGGTTAATGCTTAAACTGTACGCAGTTCATAGGTAATTTAAATACACTCGAATAATTCGTCAATGTAAGTAAATAATCCCCACGTTGTGAATGTTCCCTCGTCAATCATACGGTTAATTTCATCACGGCTTGCCCACATTGCGCCGCAGGTTTCATCAGGGGCAAGAATTATGGTTGATATATCGACATTTTGCCGGAATAGCCAAACATCAGCCAAACCGCGACCTGCAATTTCACCATGCCGTAAGTGATGTTTTATCATTCGCCCGTTCTGCGGTTCAAGAATAATGCCTAATTCCTCTTTTGTTTCTTTCAATGCAGTGGTCAGGCTTTTATCGCCCGCAACCGCATTTCCGCCCGTACATTCCCACAAATTAGGGAATGTCTTGTTCGGCGACCTTTGCGATATAAGGTATTCGCCGTTGTCATTCTCAATCCAAATATAAACCGCAAGGTGGTATTCGCCTTTGCGCATGGACTTGCCTCGCTCGTGAACTCGTCCTGTTACATTACCATTTTCGTCTAATATATCCCAAAGTTCAGCCAAGTTTGTTCCTCCGTTCG
>WQYZ01000007.1 GCA_009780985.1 Oscillospiraceae bacterium
GATAATTAAAGTTTTCCCATGATTAACCACAACTGAACAACAAAGGCAATCCTGCGGGACTGCCTTTTCGCCGCCTCGACGCATTGCCTGTTTTCTCTAAGCATGTATATGCAATTATGCCAGTATGATAATATGCGCGTATTTATAAGCGTTTTCATAATCAGCCGTCTGTCGAAAACGATATGTTTCCCTTTCAGCACGCACACCTCGTATGGTCCGAAGTTGAGAACATCGTCCGGAGCAATTTTGTTTATGCGTTCTGACGCCACCCCCTTTGAAATCAACGTTTCCATCGGTTTCGCTGTGCAATAGACAGTGGACGTAACGTTGCCATGTTCCAGAATTGTCGGTATATCGACAATATGGTCGAGGTGACCGTGCGTAACCAATATATTCACGACTGCGGACAACTCGTCCATAGGAGGCTTAAAAAGTTTATCGTTCAGTGAAAGAAACGGGTCAAAGAGTAACTGTGTGCCGTTTTGTTCGAGCAGCATTGTCGCCGTTCCGTACCATTTCAACTTCATATCCTGCGCTTCACTCCCAGTTGTTGCCTTAATTTTGCGTCAGTCGGCACTTAAGTGCCTCCGTTCGGTATTTTCCGCGCCTGTGTCGCGGTTCTCCACAATCAACACGCTCGCGTCTGGCGTCACTACGATGTGATGCCAGACGCCTTTCAGCACATTGTATATCTTGCCTATCTCCATTTTCCACTCCCGTATTCCGTCCATTTCTTCCGTAATCAATGTAGGCTCGCAGTTCGTCACGCATCCCAGTGAAGCAATGGACAGCCGCACGACTGCATACCTCTCTATACGACGACAGTATCGCCTTGAAATCGGCAAACGCAGCCCGTTCATGCAGAAACAACGGCATACTTTCCTCAGAGGCAAGCTGTATCTGCGCCTCAAACCATTTCCTCTGCACATCGCGGGGCGAAAAATCCCTATCGTAGTCAAGCCCGCATTCGCCGATTGCCACTACCTGAGACTGTTTGCTCAACCATCGTAGTTTCTCAACGGTCTGCCCGTCACACGTTTTGGCGTCGTGCGGATGAACTCCGGCGGTGGCGTATATATTTTTATGCTTTGCGGCGTAATCTGCTGCAATTTCGCTTGAACGAAGGCTGGCGCCTGTGATGATGAGCGGCGACACGCCGACCGTAGCCGCCGAACGGACCACACTTTCCCGCTCCTGACTGTACGAGCGGTGCATCAGGTTTATTCCGATGTCAATATATTGATTCATGTTATTTCTCCTCTATGGATAATGTGAAGTGAATAAAATTCCATTTATTTTATATACTCACTGAACAAGTCGTTTATGTTTTGAATATCTTTTTCCACTTTGCCCATAGCCTTTTCAACAGTTGATGCAAAAGTGCCGCTTTTATTCCTGATAATATTTATCATTCCCATATCAAGCCCTCCAATCTGATAATACCAACCGAAATCATATACTCTTGTCGCAAATATAATATCAAGCATTTCTCCGCTTTCTTCGTCGCGCGTATTTTTGCCGAGCAATGATTTTTCATAAAACGCAGGGCGCAAAGTATACCGTGATTCCGCAGCGAGAGCTTCGAGAATTACGGCGGTTCTTTCGGGGTCTTCCTGAAGTGTCGGAACGCAGACAAACAGCGACCACCATGTGTTGATAGGGTTGCAATACTCTTTCTGCGATTCATCAAGTTTAGGCATTGGCAGTATACCGAAATCTGTTTCCATATTACGGAACTGAAGCATGTGCCTGAACAGTCCTGAATAAAACAAAGCCTGATTATTTGAGAACATCGTAATATCTGTATCGTCAGAAACTCTTTGTGTCTGAAAAGTAGTTGAACTGTCCCAAACAAGATTTGAAATTTTGTCATAAGCGGCAATAGTTCTGTCGTTATAAATCGACAGTTCGATTTCGCCGTCAGCATTTATCACAGCGCATCTTTCGCCGACCGTATTTATCATACTCTGCATTATGTCATCGACAGTTATAAAGCCGAAACGGTCATATTGGTTCATTATTCCGTTACCGTCTAAATCTACGGAAACCATCCTCGCAAGTTCAGTAAGTTTATCATAAGTCCATTTGCCGGACTTGACAAGGTCGTACGGGTTTTCAATACCATAGTCCTGAAGAATTTGCTTGTTGAAAACCGTAGCCCATATAGCGGCGCCCATCGCCGCACTTATATCGCCTGTGGTAAAATACATTTTGCCCTTGATTGTCAGGTCTTCGTTTGCCTTTTGGTCCCACCACGGTTTAGACAAGTCAAGCGGCGACATGCTGTTCAAATCCATAAGTAAGCCTGCGGTCACTGAATTTGCCGCATCATAGCCCGCAAGCACTGCTGCGTCATACGAAGTATTTCCGGCTGCAATTTCTTTTTTCAACTTGCTTGTTCCGTTGCCCATAGAAAAATTCCCAATATTTACAGTATTGATGCTCACACCGTATTTATCTTCCACGTACAAATTGCGTTGATATTTCGCGTCGTTTATTATTTCGCCGGTAAATTCTTCCGCAAAAAAATCATCCCGCTCATAATCCTTTTCGTCAGTCATTGACAGGACTGTAAACGCATACCCGTCATAATTTACTTCAGGCAAATCCGGGATTATTTTATCCGTTCCCTGCTCTGTATCGTTTTCCGAAGCAATATCTTGATTCACACCGTCACTGTCAGTATTTTCAATCGTATTATTATTTTTTTTATCAGACTGACACGAAACCAATGTAAGCAGGATAAATGTTATAAACAATATGACTGTTAAACTTTTTTTATAAATCATTTTTAAATATCCCCCTGAAAATTTAAATTTTTTATATTATTAATAAATCGCATTATAAAAATAACAGTAATTCTATTATTTAAACACATAATACTTTCTGACGGGTTTCGTCACTTTCCATACGCACGACAGCCCTTTCGGGAACGTAATATAGTCGCCCGCTCCGAAACTCACACTCCTGCCGTCATATTCGACCGTTACCTCGCCCTCAATGACGAGACATGTTTCCTCGCTGTCGTAATACCAGTCAAATTCCGATACGATGCACTCCCACACATGTTCTGTCCTCATATCGGCTTTTTCGGCTTCGGTAGGTTTTTTAACAATTATCTCCATAAAATAATCCTCCCATGATTCTATTATCTATTATTTTACCATACTTTTTACCCCAAAACAAATAAAATTTGTTAATTTTCAATAAGTTTATAAATCAAGATATAAAAAAATACGCCTTAAAGCGTATTTTCGTAGGCTTGGAAAACTCTATAACAATCGATAAAAATTCAAAGTGTATTTTACCATTTTTGGTCAATGAAGCATTTATAATGCTCCGAATTATCAGCCACAACGCGGACTTTTTGAATATTCTGCGTATTTAACCCGAACTTCTGCCGTATTTCGCTTATAACGTCAGCCCTGTCTATATTTGGATTGAGATATATCGTCGCCCGGTTATTCGATATATCTACCCTGCCTCTGGGGTAATAATTGTATGGCTTTCTATTGTACGACTTGTGTGCCGGATTGTTTTCTATCTCATCTTCCCACAGCTTTTTATGATTATATGTATTGCCACTCTTGGCATTTAATGCTATCTCCGGCACATCAATGACATTTCCATACACACCACATGGTATTTCAAATGCAAGCAAATTATAATCCTTCAAATCGCTACTGTCGGATATAACCCAAAGTATGACTGAACATAATTCTTTAGACCCCTTCGCGGACTTTATTCTGGCTGATAACCGTACATCAATAATTTTTCTCGCTGCTTCACTTTCTGTTCTGCCTCGCAATATCTTTAGCCTTTTTACGCCGATTCGTCTGTCTGCCGCTTTCAGGATGTCCGATAACCCGTAGTAATCCTTGTACAAAACATGATCGAATAATCTGTCGCTCGGCGTCTCGATATACTCCTGTAGCATTTCCGTGACGAACAAAATATCCATATAATATACCGGACAACCTCTGGGGTACGACGGGTCTGGTCTTCGCATACCCTTGAAATCTTTCAGCCAGTCGAATATGATTTCCTTATCAAGCGTAATCCAAAACCTCGGTAACTCCATCCACCCGTAACAGCCTTTCCTTTTATAGACAGTGCAGTAGATTTTCAAACCGAGGTCGGGGGAGAACAATGATTCTATTCTCTTTTTCAGTTTACTAAATCTCCGCATTATGAGCCTCCTCTTTCTATTTTTTAGTTTCGATTTTCAATTTTCCAGTTTCATATCTCCGCACAATCTGTCCCAAATTTTCCTCCCTTCAGCCATAAGCGGGTCGTAATTCTCACTGCGTGGGTCATATACAGAAGCGTCAATCGGCGTGGATTTATAATATGTCAGCTTCCGCTTCTTCAACAAATACTTCTTGAACTTCCTCCTAGATATATGACTGTGTGCCAATTTATCCCACGCTGCAATCATACCCATTGCGAACCAACGATGGTCAATACCTGCCTCATTTGCTCTGGCTTCAAATTTTTTCAGTCGTGCGTCCAATCGTCTCACGCTCAACTTCATGTACGCATTCGTTATCTCGCCAATTATTTCCGTTTCTACATGCCCTTCAGCTTTTCCTGTAGCCACGCCGTTATACCTCCCGTCACTACCTCAAAATCGCCGCTCCAGTAATCCCAAATGCCGATTATGCCTGTTTTGTTTCAGGAGTGTCTGGGATTGATTCTGCTTCCCTCTGTACGAATAACAACCACTGTGCCTAAATAATGCACATATTATTACCAATAAACAATAAATAAACTTTCTCATATCTGCCTCAAAATATTCACACTTTACGCAATAATCATGCGTAATACTATTATTATGAACTTTTTATGCCTGTAATTCTTCTATTTACCTATGCAATAATACGGCTAAATTTCGAGGTAACCTGTGCTTCCAGACAGACCAGCCTGATAAACCCGCGGATTCAACTTTTGAAATCAACCCATCGCTGTACTCGTCATCGCCTGTGTGATTCAGCAATTCCATTGTTTCCTCCTCCGTGAACGTCGCCCCCTCAACTATATTGTTTTCGTTGTGTGCGTTACACGGGCAGCAGTCCTGACACTTCATACACCCGATGACGGCATTATGCGCGCTCCTGTCGAGCCACTCCGGAAATTCGCCGAAATTCTCGTTCATAGACGTCAAACATATTTCTGCGTTGATGATGTGACGGTTCTCGTCAATGGCACCTGTCGGGCACGCTGTTACACACATATGGCAGTTTTCGCATTCCGCCATTCGTCCCAACGGATACCATTCGCTTTCACTTTCGTCGCACGGCATATCTGAGATATACGACAGCAACTGCGCATAGCTGCCAAATTCGTTGCTGTAAAAAATATTGTTTCGTCCGTACAGCCCCAGACCGCAATGTACAGCCAGCAGTTTCTGCGGCAAACTGCCTGCTCCGGCAACCGTATATCCGAGAGGCTTCACATAATTGCTTATGTACCGCAATACTTCCTCACCTTTTGCGTCTTCATTTGTATATAACGGCGGCACGATACAGTTGACCGGTTTGCCGCCGTAGGTGAAGCGAAGTATGACTTTGGGGTCGGGTCTGACTACCGAAATCACGGAGCGCGGTTCAAAATCTAACCCAGCCGGAATGAATTTATCGGCGTTTCCCGCCATCCAATCGACATATCCCGTGTGATACTCACCATTCTGTAAATCATACATATCCTGTTTCAAGTCATTGATACGGGAAATCGGCACAACAGCGCCTCTGTCCCCATGCGAAACGATTTCGTTCAATAAATCCTTTATCATTGCCATACCTCCAAAATTTTCAATTTATCTGTTCAAGTTTTCCCGCCATTTCTGCGCAGATTCCTTCAGTCTCTCGTCATCGCCGACATTGTATGCCAAATCGTCAAGAAATTCTATCGTCTCCTGCGTCGAATCGCTCTCTATCAGATTCGCTCCCGCAATCCGCCATCTGTTCAGTGTTACCCCGTCTTTTTTCAAGCCGGAATGATATTCATGAATCAATCTGTCAACTTCGAGCATCAGCGTATTATTGTCAGGATTCCGCTCGTATTGCTCGATAAACCGTCTGAACGCATCTCCCGCTCCCCCAATATTCAACTGCATTCTGCTGTGCGACTTCCTGAAATCTGCCCACGAAGAAGAACGCCCGCATTTGTCACAGGTGAACACATAATCGTTTCTGTCTCTGGACTTTATGCCTCTCGGAAACATAAGATAGTGTTCGTTGCCCCTGCCGAAGCACGAGGGACAGCGCACTTTTTGATTGTAGTGGGCGTCATATACCGCTATGATAGCCTTACATCGCAAATACAGAGTAACAGCCACATCCTGTAGCAGGTCGTGGTCGGCAATCAGCATTGCGTTCAGTCTATAAAGCTGAGACAGCTTTTCCTTTTTCAGTCTCGGCGACCATTTTATTTTCATATGCTTTACCTACGTTAATAAATACTATTTATCAATCACGTTTTTCGACACAAAACCCATACAAAAGGTTCGCCGCCCTCCTGCTCTCTCTCACTGAAAGTATATAATATTTCAAAGCCGGCGTTTTCGAGCATCCTCAGATTGTCTGCCAACCCGAAATGACTGAACGCCATTCCCGGTCCGCCCGCCCAACATTCATCAATATCAACCTCGGTATCTGAAGCATTTTCGTTTACCGTCAGCAAAAAGACCCCGCCGGATTTCAATAAATCAATGGCTTTATGTATCAGGGCAGCTTGTTCTGTTCGTGGTATATGCAAAAGGCTGTATAACATAATCAAACCGTCGTAACTCTCTTTTGCCCATGTGAAAGTTGTGAAATCACCATATATCCAAGTGATTTCAGGCAGATTTCCTATCCCCTGACGAATATGTTTTGCAGAGTTCTCGACGGCAATTATTTTCATACCCTGCTGTGACAGCCAACGGTCATGCGGGTCTCCTGTACCTGCGCCCCAGTCTATAACGGCGCTTCCGGCATCAAGCAAATCAACGAAACGTTTCAATATTTGCGTTTGCCAGTCCAAGGGTTGCTTACGCACGCCATATAGTGCGTAATAATCCCCCTCTTGATAGCCGCGCTTTACAATATCGCGCATATCTTTATCATTTATATAATGCGGCGATGTTGTATTCAGTTGATTTATAATATCACCTGCTATTTCCTCTGCGGACCGATAACCATCAACTATATAATCCGCCGACGGTTTTACCTTGTCAATATAATTAAACACCGTCGCTCTGTAATGTGTGATATAATTCGTCAGCCTTTCCGCCAAACTCTCTAATGGACTATCAAGTTTCCGCCTCTCTGGGTCTCTCCTGCAATAATCACGTATCACTGTCCGCGCTAACAGTATATCCAACGGCACATCAAGGAATACTGTGTAATCTATGTACTTGGCAATCATATCGTTGGCATACCCCATCGGCAGCTCCAGCAGTATATAATCGAGACTCTCCCTCAGCAGCTTTTCGATGTCGTCGGCAATCGCCTCCAAATGCCACTCGTTGTAGTCGTTTCCGTTTACCGACCACTGATAGTAGTCCTGTTTCAGGAAATCAATCGGATAGCTGTCGAAATAGATAGCCTCAGAGCATGGCAGACGTTTCAGCAGTTCATGTACGACTGTCGTTTTGCCTCCGCCCGACCACGCGGCTATACACAATACGAAAGGTTTACTCATACCATTCCCCCCTTGATAGACATACAAATCATACAAATCATCCTCTACGTTTATATAATTATACCGGAATATTATGATAAACTTATAGCTTATTTGTTAAAATCTTGCCGTCGTTGCCACTTCAAAACGAGCTTACAGATTTTTTATTTCTGTAATTATTGTTTGCCATCGTTGCCTATATAATAAAATTTCATACGATAAATTTACCATGTAATCCAATATCTATTTTAAAATTATATCGGAAATCAATCGCAATGTGGCAACAAAGGCAAATACTAAAAGAATCCGAATTAAGTATAATATGATTCCAAATATAAAATCAAGCGGCAACGCTGGCAACAATAGGAATTTACCTTTAATTATTTTCAAAATCGTAAATTAGCCGGCAACAAAAAAGCGCAACTTGCGCTAATCTGTATTAGGCGCGTATTCTTTATAATAATCTAACGACTCATCTCCGTATAACTCTATAAACAATTCGCCTAATTTACATACAGCATCGTTATAATACGGAACCCACCTTGTGACTATATGATATTTGCCGTTCGTGACACCCTCTATAATCCAATCGAACCCGTCAAGTCCCATTATTTTATCTTCTTTAGGAATCCCCCAGAATCTATATTTCTTTATCATATCCTGTAGTTTTTCAACTTCGTCGGAACTTAAAGTTTTTGTTTTGTTTTCAATCATATTTCCTGCTTGTACGCTTATCGGACCGTCGCATTGTTTAAAATATAATATCCCAGTTTTGTCGTCATTTATTTCTATGCGAATTGTAAAAGGGTTAGAAAATGATCCTATCTGAGTAAATCTGTATATTTCTTGCTCTTTATTGCCGAATAAAGCGGATTCACCCAAAGCATAAATTTGTTCCGAATACCACTCATTTCTGAAATCATCGAAATCTTTGACGATAACAGGAATATCGTCAATATTTTTTCTTTTTTCGTCATAAGAAAATCCGGGAACGTTTTCTATGGAAGATTCTATATAACTTAATCCGTCATATGGAATTTTATACCCGTCCGTTCTGTAAAGCGAATATATAAATACCCTTGAATTGAAACTTTTTAAATCGTCAAGTTGATTCATGATTTTCTGAAAATCGGCTGTGGAACTTGCAGATATTTCATCGAAACCCCTTGCTTCTAACGTGTGCTGCATTACCGCATATCGTAATGAACCCGGATATTTCACCGAACCCTCAACGTATTCGTACTCGCTGTTCCATATGTAAATATCAGCATCGAAATAATCAAAAGTTATGGTTTGAGATGACGGGGTATAAAAGAAGTTATATTCAAATGCGTCGGAGATATATTTTATCGGAATAAATATAGTCCCCTCGGTTTTAAACGGGGCAACTTCCATTTCAGTTGCTTCGCCGTTTATGTATAAAAATTTGTTGTTTAACTGTAGTTCCAAAGTGGTATCATACTGGTAGCCTTTCTTAACCATAGTAATATCGTCGCCGTTTATCGAAAGCGTCGTATCATAAAATATAACTTCCGCTTTGTCTATGGGAATAAACATAATACTCTTTTTGTATTTGCATTCGCAATCATATGGGGATAATCCTGCCGCTAATCTTCTTTTTCGGTCATCTTTTATTTTTTTGAGTTCCGTTGGGTCTTTGACATAACGCAATTCTATATTAACTTCATCAGGATATTTCGGAAACAACGGAAATTCTGATATATCGCTAATTATACTTACGGAAAATCCAACCGTAACTACTGCAACCAATATTATAATAATCTTTTTCATCATAAACCCCATCCCCTGCTTTTTATCTTCAGCATCTACATTATACTCCTAAATCTGATGGTTGTAAAGTAATTTAAAATATAGATAAATATATCCAAAAAGCATACTCATTTATAATTTACGATTGTATTGGATAAAGAAAAATAAAGTATAATAATTTTTTATAACGATATATAACAATAAAATAAATTATAGTATAAGGCTATTTAAAATTTTACGAAAGGATAAATATGCTGTAAACCCTATATTTACAGTATATACAAGATAAGCATGAATTTATCTTACCTCAAAAAAAGTTAAGGTCGCGACCGAAACCTAAGTTCGAGTCATATAGCGATATTATTAATCATACATATTCGGGAAATTCCGGTAAACGTTCATTTTATATTGATGGAGAGAAACTCTGAAAACATTTCGAAAGCAGCCATTTTCAAGGTATTTTTTTAAGGTGATATATGTATTCTTTATGAAAACGACAACGTCATATATCATGGTTCTCTCAACAACATACCTACAATCGAGAATATAAATATTCATTTAGTAAATATTGACGAGATTACAAAAGTGCCAAAATTCGAAATAGTTGTCTATAATGACGGAGATTCCCAAGACGCATATGTCAAACCGCCCGCTGCCTGTTTCGAGGCGGAACTAATTGTGTGTTTCTATAAAACCACTCATTATTATAATTTTAATATCATTTTTTCGTACCCCAATGGTGCTTATTTTAAATTTAAATATGCGAAAGGTGAAATAGCCTTAACTGAAATGGCGGACAAAATGCGCAAACTTCTACAATATGCAATAGGTACGCAAATCAATTTTCAAAACATGGAGCAATACGAAAGGAGAAGATAGTTATAGCATGAAAAATCAAAACGCAACGGCGGTTATATATGCGCGATTCAGTTCAGACTGCAGAGAGAGGAAAGTATAGACGCTCAAAAACACGCCTGCCAAGAGTATGCAAGCCGGAACAGAATACAAGTCATCGGTGAATACATAGACAAAGCAAAGAGTGCGACATCAGATTAGCAAAGATGATTTTGACAGAGTAAGTGAAGAAGAATTAATATACTCATTCAGACAAGCGCGAGAGATGTTAAAATCCGGCGAGCTTTCTACAGTTAAGGCATTAGTTGAGCGTTATGTTCAGAAAGTTGTTATAAGTGGCGAATATATAGAAATCTACTTTAACCTGAACGTGAATAGCAAAATAGTTACATATTCTACCGATTCGACCGATGTATTTGCTCAACAAAATAAAATACCCCAGTTCCAGTGCCAACAGGTGACTGAGGTATTTGATTTAGAGCCAACAAAAATGTTGGATACGCGTAGTGCAGGTGGCGGGACTTGAACCCGCACGGTTTTACCCAAAGGTGTTTGAGACCTCCTCGTCTGCCAATTCCAACACACCTGCATGATTTTATAATATTATATCATATTATAAAAAATTTTGCAATAGTTTTTTATAAAATATCACGGCAATTTGATTTGTAACAGATTAGACACAATCATTGAAACGAGCCAAAACATCAAGTAAAAAATCGTCGTCAAACAAGCAATTACGCATAATATCGACCATGTTTAATTTGGGTTCAAATTTATCGCGGTAAGTTCTGACGACATTCAAAACAGTCTTGCGGAGAATGTTCAAGGTTTTTTGCGCGTTCTCTTCGTATAAGGTTGTTCTGTCCTCGTTGAAAATAACATCTAACTGCCAATGCATACTCTCTACCGCCCACTCGTTGCGAGTGATTACAAGCAATTCCGACGGCGAGAGCTTACGAGATGAAATGTAATAGCGTGTTTCCGATTCTGTCACAATAGAGCCAATCGTCCGTACTCCCTGCCACTTGCCAAATTTTTGCAGCCATTCTGTTTCATGCGTGACAAATACAGTACGTTTATCTATTCGCCCGTGACCTTTTTCGCATTTTGTGACCTTTTCGAGAGGCGCGTTAAGTAGCTCATATTTGTCTGTCTGCTTGAAATCAATCATTTCCGCTACATCAGCGTATAATTCTTTTTGGTTTTTCTTCACCGAAAACACATAGTCCGCTCCTGACGCCAATATCTCTTTCGCCGTCTTTTTCTGGCAATGTAGCGCGTCTGTCACTATAGTTGCTCCGGCTATATCTAACAATCCAATTAACTCCTGAACGCATGGTATTTCCTTGCCCTTTCCCTCTGATGCCAGCTGTCCGATTGTGATTCCGTTCTCTACTACAAACGCGCTGGCTATGTGTAGCGGCGACTCGTATTTCCCCATGTTTGCCGTACTGCACACCGTTTTTCCATCTATTGCTATCGTTTTGCCAACCACATTTTCCACCAACTTACAAAAAAACTCCATGAATATCTTGTTCAACTCTTCGCTGTCTATCAGCCCGACAAGTACCGTAAAATGCGAATAGCATGATATTCTCTTTATTCCGAACTTCTCTTGTAGCAATTTGCTTATGCGCTTCGAGCTTGCCCACCCATGTATCTCGCTCATCGTCTTTTGACAGCACAGCAACCCTAATATTAGTATTTTTATTACATCGCTTATTTTATAGTAATATCCCTGATGTTCCACCGTCGTCTTTATCTTTTCAAATTCTTCCATAATACACATTTTTTTCACCCTTGTGTATTATACCATATTTTTATGTCTTTTTGTAACTTATGAACAAATCGTTACAAATCAAATCCCCGTGATAAAATATATAAAAAAATAAACAGTAGGGTCGGCTTACGTACTGAACTAAGTTCCGTTTAGCTCTGTTTAATATGCCGACCATTCTGCGGGATTCGAATTATTTATTTTTGCGCCCTATTAAAAATCCAAAATCAAATATCAATACCGCACACTTTTAAAAACGATTTTGCAATTACCATGCTTCCTGTCTGAGAAGGATGAACCCTGTCGCCTGCAAGCGCAGCCGGAGCGATTCCGTCGGCAATATACCTGTCAAATTCATACTGCAAATCGACCAGTAATAAATCATTGTCTGAAACAATTTTCTTTACGGTTTCTATGTATTGCATCAGTAGTGCCATCATAGGCTCGATTTTGTCAGTTTCAGCAAGATATGGCGTCATTAAGATTATTTTTTTCACTTTATCTTTTGTCAGGGAGATAAGTTCCCTGTATGTGGTTTCATATTCTTCTATGCCCACCGCAAGTTCGGGATTATCAGGACTGTCGAATTTACGCCATACGTCGTTTACTCCAATCATAACCGAAAGATAAGTCGGTGACAGGTCTAAAACGTCCGTCTGCCATCTGTTTTTCAAATGGCGCACAGTATCGCCGCTTACGCCGGTATTCAGCACTTTTATATTATATTTGGGGAATTTTACGGTCAGCAGGGCGTTCACCATATTTACATAGCCTGAACCGACCCCGTCGCCCTCTCCTACCGGATATGCGCGTCCGCAGTCCGTGATGGAATCGCCTGTCATAACCAATGTGCTGTTTTGTGCGAATAACATTAAAAATACAACTCCTTCTATTGATTTTTATGATTTATATATTTTTATTGTTATTATTATATCACGGTTTATCTTAATTTGCAACGCTTTAGAAAATATTTTCCCAGTTAGGCAGTTCATTGTGTTTTTGTTTTTCCAACGCCGCGATTAATCTTTTTCTTGCGGCTATATAATCCCCGTAATATTCCGAGAAAAAATAGTCTCTCAGTGAATATACGGCAGTGTTTACTCTCTCAAAATCAGAGTATTTTGCCGCAAGGCTTATTTTGAGCGAATTCTTTTCCCATTTTGCAATAAGTTTATTTATATCTGTTTTGCAGATTTCTATTTTTTCTTTGCTCAGAGAATTTATATAATTATATTCCGACGGCAGAGAAAACGTCATATCAAGCATTTCCGTTGAAACAGAATTGACATAATAGGCGTTTACCCCTATTGAAATTATAAGAATAATCAATAATAAAGACGATATTATAACTGACCGCATAAGATTTATTTATCCTTTGATTTTTAATATTTATCCTTGTTTTTGTTCTTTCACTTTGTCGATTGCGTCAACTTTATCTACCGGGCAGATAAAGATTTTGTCCGCATTATCCACAAGCATCAAAAATATCTTGCTGATTGAACTGTATCCCTGACTGCTCAGTATATTTAAAACCCATTCGCTTGTTTTTCCCGCCTCGGCTATAGACTGTACGTTCAACTCCCCGTTTATTACAACTGGGTGAGCTATTCCGCTGTTTTCGTATTGTAAATTCAACTGCTGGACCGTGGGATTTTGATATTCCGGTTTTGGTATCACAGACAATTTTCCGTTTGATTCAAGTATGGCGTAATCAATCATAGTGATGTCGCCATAACCTTTTAACCTTATCTCGCTTATCAGTTCATTTATCGCGAATCTGACATTTTTCATATTTTCCTGATTTATCGCGCCTTTTTCGATTAATATACACGGGGATGGTTTTAAAATTCTGTTTTTCGTGCCGATATACGATAATATGATTTCCAAAGTTATAAGAACTATAATCGGTATAAGAACGTAAGCCAAAGGTATGTCGTTGTCCATCACAGGATAAGCGACAAGCTCGGATATAAGCAGGGTTATAACAAACTCGGAAATTTGAATCTCGCCGATCTGGCGTTTCCCCATCATTTTCATTGCTATCATAAGAAAAAAATAAACTAATATTGTTCTGATAAGTATAGTTGACATTTGGATTTTTACACCTTTTGTATATAATAAATTTCGTTCACGTATAGTTATTATTTCAAAATTTATAAAAATTATTATATCAACTTGATTTTTATCAAACAAAATACAGCGAAATTTCCTGTAAATATGTTTTTTCAGAATTACCGGAGTCTTTGTTTTTTTCGACTGTTACTTCAATTTTTTTCGTGTAAAACGGCGGAAATTGGCAAATAGCTTTATGACCGATTGTTTTGCCGATATAGACGGTTATTGGCATTCCGTAATCATACGGATATGCCTTGATTGAAAACTGCCCGACCATATCGAAATTTTCTTCGTCTTCTTTTAACACGCAGCAATTTATCAACGCGGGATTTTCTAATTCGCAGATATATGAATTCCCATTATTTTCGTTTCTGATAAAACTCGACGATATAGGATTTGAAAATGCTTTTTTTATAAAACTGCCTACTTCTATCAATCTGTCGCTGTCTTTTTCCGGCAGTAATCCCTGTCGGTCAGGTCCGATGTTTATCAGCATATTCGCGCCTCTGCCTACTGTATAATAGTAAATCCCGATAAGTTCGTCGAGGCTTTTTACCGTGTCTTCGTCCCGGTCGCTGTAAAACCAGTTGTGAAGCCTCATTCTGAAATCGCACTCCACAGGCAGAAATTTTTCTTCATCAAGAGCATCTTCTTTTCCGGTTTCTGTCTGAACTGAAAAAGACGTTGAACTTACATTAATATAATTGGGCGTATGCGCGTAGCCGGATTCGTTTCCCACCCAGCGGGTGTCGGGATCCCACATATTGAAAATCAGAATATTCGGCTGTAATCCCCGTATAACTTTTATAATTCTTTTCTCGTCGTACTGGTGATTTTCAGAACCGCAGCCGTCAAACCAGAGATAATCGATTTTGCCGTAATTCGTCAGAAGCTCGCTTATCTGATTTATGAAATAATCGTCGTAATCTTTATTGGGCTTGTCTTTTGAGCCGAATTCTGCGGGCGAATAATACAGTCCGACTTTTATTCCGTATTCTCCGCACGCGTCCGTAAATTCTTTTACGACGTCGCCTTTTCCGCCTTTCCAAGGCGTATTTTTGACGGAATATTCCGTATATTCAGATGGCCAGTTCGCAAATCCGTCATGGTGTTTGCATACCAATATAGCGTATTTCGCCCCCGCTTCTTTTATCACTCTCATCCACTGCCCGCAGTCAAGATTTGTCGGTTTAAAACCGTCAAGCGGCATTTCCTGCATATCCCAGTCTTTGTGCCCCTCATAAAAAGTCCGTATTCCGAAATGGAAAAATACTCCGAACTCCCAATTTAAAAATTCTATCTGTTCTTTTTTATATTTATGCGACATATTCCAAATACTCCGATTCTTAATAAAAAAATTTTTATTCACTTACGCGTAATATTTTTATTATATTATATAAATACAAAAATTTCAATAGAATTCTTGCGAATATTAAAATTTTAATTTTGTAGGGACGGCGTTTCGCCGTCCGCGAGACGGGAAATTTATGGATATTGTAAAAGCATCTGTCAGAGCAGTCGTCGAGCTGATACTGCGCAACGGCGATATAGATTCAAGCGGCGGAGTTATCGCCGACAGAAACGCCGCCGTTCTCGGCTCCAAAGCGCACAGAAAAATACAAAAAGCGAAATTTGAGGGATATAAAAGCGAAGTCGCGCTGAACTGCGAATTTGAGTTTGAAGATTACGGATTTGCTATAAATTTCGGAGGCAGAGCCGACGGTATTTTCACAGATGACACAGGAACCGTATGTATCGACGAGATAAAAAGCACTCTTACCCCTCTCGAATTTATCGACGGCGAAGATATGCTTCACTGGGGGCAGGCTATGTGTTACGCTTACATGTATAGCGTAAAAAAGCCTGATGAAAACAGCGAAAATTGGGAATATATAAAAAATATAAACACGCAGATAACGTATTATAATCTCGAAACCGAAGAGATGAAAGTCTATAAAAGAAGTTTTGATTTTGATGCTCTCGAGATTTTTATAAACGATTTAGTCGGCAAGTATGCGCTTTGGGTGAAAATGGAGCGCGACTGGAGAATTGTGAGGAACGCGTCTATCGACGAGCTTAAATTCCCGTTTGAGCGTTACAGAAAAGGACAGAGAGAACTTGCCGCCGCCGCGTACAGGACTATAATCGCCGAGAAAAAACTGTTCGTGAACGCTCCCACAGGCATCGGCAAAACTATCTCGACGATATTCCCCGCCATAAAATCCATGACGCACAGCAATTTGGACAAGATTTTTTACCTCACGGCGAAAACAATCACGCGCGCAGTCGCGTTTGACGCGATATATCTTATGCAAAAACAGGGATTGCAGTTCAAGACTATCACGATAACGGCAAAAGACAAGATTTGTTTCTGCAATGCGGACGGCGAGAGAATCTGCGCGCCGGATTTCTGCGAATACGCCAAAGGTCATTATGACCGTGTAAACGACGCTATAATGGATACGTTCAAAGACAACAACGCAATGACGAGAGACGTCATTGAAGAATACGCGCAAAAACATAAAGTCTGCCCATATGAACTTTCGCTTGATTTATCGAGTTATACCGACGCAGTTATCTGCGACTACAATTATGTTTTCGACCCCGTTATATATCTCAAAAGATTTTTCCAAAATAATTTCGACAGGAATTATGTTTTTTTAATCGACGAAGCGCATAATTTAGTAGACAGGGCGAGGGAGATGTACTCCGCCGAAATAAAAAAATCGCCGTTCAGCGCTCTGAAAAAGAATATTTACAGAAAATATAAGCTGTTAAAAAAGTCTATGACTGATATAAATAAATACATGTCCGAATATAAAAAACGCTGTAATGCGCGGGAGGACGGCAAAAATTATATAGTCTTGAAAGAGTACGACAAAGAATTTGCCGAACTTTTATTGACCTTCACGAAGGAGTGCGAGATTTATTTGAAAGAGATGCGGGAAATGCGGGTAGGGGCAGATTCCATATCTGCCCGTGCCCCTGTTGAGGGCGAAAATGGATTTCGCCCCTACGAAACACCGGTCGAAGATTCCGACAATCTTAAATTATACGCCGAAATGCTCCAACTTTATTTTGCAGTCATCATGTACCAAGTCATATCGGATTTATACGACGAAAGATATGTCATGTATATCTCCGCAGAGGATTCGGAGCTTACAGTCAAGCTGTTCTGCCTCGACCCGTCGTTTTTGATTGGCGAGGCTATGAAGCGCGCAAAGTCTTCGGTTATATTCTCCGCGACTTTATCGCCGCTGCCGTATTACAAAGAAATTTTGAGCGGCGCGGACGACGACAATCTGCAAAGTCTTTTATCGCCGTTCAACAAAAACAATCTGTGCTTAATCGTAGGCGCGAATATAAACACAAAATATAAAGAGCGCGAAAAAAGTTATGAACAAATCGCGGAGTATATATATATAACCGCGCAGAA
Organism: Oscillospiraceae bacterium; assembly: GCA_009780985.1. Lineage (GTDB taxonomy): Bacteria > Bacillota > Clostridia > Oscillospirales > WRJC01 > WRJC01. The sequence goes on from WQYZ01000007.1 coordinate 17,616, forward strand.
TAAAGGCAATTATCTTGTATTTTTCCCGTCGTATGAATACATGAAAAATGTCTACGGGATATTTTGCGAAAAATACCCTGAAACTCCGTCGATTATTCAGACGGGCGGAATGAAAGAGGAAGAACGCGATATTTTCCTCAACAGTTTTCAGGCGGAAGAACCCGATAATCACGGCAAAAAAAATAAAACCCTCGTAGGATTCTGCGTTCTCGGCGGCGTATTTTCAGAAGGCATAGATTTGACCGGCGACAGATTAACCGGCGCGATAATAATCGGCGTAGGACTGCCGAAATTATCCGCCGAGAGGGATATAATAAAACGGTATTTCGACGAAAAAAACAATCTCGGCTACGAATACAGCTATATGTATCCGGGCATGAACAAAGTTTTGCAGGCGGCGGGACGGGTTATACGCACCGAAACCGACAGGGGCATTGTCGTGTTATTGGACGAGAGGTTCAACTATAATTATTACAAACAGCTTTTCCCCGAACACTGGAGCCATTTTAAAGTTGTGCGCAATCCGTCGCAGATGAAAAAAATAATAGATTTATTTGGGAAATAGATTAACAGTATAAGAAATTAAGAAATATAGATAAAAAAATAAAAGATTAATCTTGACAAGATTGAATAAATATGATATAATGAGGTTACAAATAAAGAGAGGATATTTGCGTATCCTCTCAGGTCGTACACACAGGCGGTACGGCTAAACTCAAATAGCTATAATGGAAATGCTAAAAAATAGACCACAACCAACCACGGGCGGTCTATTTTTTCTTGTTTCTAAGAGTAATGAAAATTGATATTCCTGTTACTATTATCGAAACAATGCTTAAACAGATTTCAACCATCGGCATTCCTCCTTTCAGAGTTCAGCCATAGGAGTACCCCGCCCGATGTACTTTTTTATTATACTATAAATATAAAGAAAAGTCAATACTTTTACTATGTGTAATTAAAATTACTGGAGCCATTTTAAAATTGTGCGCAATCCATCGCATATGAAGAAAATAATAGATTTATTTGGGAATTAAATGTGTTAAAATAATGCAAAATTTCGCAACATTTACACTTCTGTAATAATTTGTTTTTTTATTTCAGAATAATATACGGGGATTTTTTGTTAAAATAAATTATATAAAATTTTAATGAATTTATAATGAGGGATGTTTAACATGAATGAAAAAAATATAAATGATGAAAACTGGGTTTTGACAAAAACCAACCGTTTTGTTTTTACTATGAACGCGGTAATCGACGTCACGCTTGCAGCCGGATATATAGTGGATTTATTGAAGGGGCGGATGCCATTAGCCCGTCTGCTGATATTTCTTGTCTTTCTTATAGTTCAGCAGGCTGTGAATATCTCATTCTTTTTTCGGGACAGATCTTCCGAGCGTTTCAAATATGCCGCACTGATAGGGTACGCGGCGGTGTATGCTTACGCTATTTTCGCCAGTGCCGCTTATTTCACATATGTGTTTATTTTCCCTGTGACGGTTCTGTATATTTTATATTACGATGTGCGGCTTGTAAAAATTATTGGCGTTGCTACCGGGATTTTAAATATATTAAAGATTGTTTTTCAGGTACGCGCGGGATATACTTCTCAGGACGATATAACCGGATATACAGTGCAGGCGGCGGTTGTCGTGCTTCTGTGCGTCGGTATGCACCTGATTACGAAACTTTCTCTGTTGATGAATAACGAAAAAATCCAGCAGGTTCTTAAAATTTCGGCTACTTTGGAAAACAACGCGCAAACGCTGCGCGAAAATATATTTGAACAAAACGCAAAAACAGGGGAAATCGTCGGTTTAACGGGACGGATCAGTTCCGTATCCGAAGAGTTGAACGAAATATCCCGAAATGCCGGGTCAGTTTTAAAATCCGTAATATCCGGAGTTCAAAATCTGAACATCGAAACAGTTAAAGTAACCGACAGCACAGTTAATGTGTATAAAAACATTGAAATTCTTAAAAATCTTACAGGCGATATTTCTAAAAACGTCAAGAATATTTCGGATGTTGCGGCAAACACGAATATGCTTGCCCTTAACGCTTCTGTTGAAGCGGCGCGCGCCGGCGAAGCCAATAAAGGGTTCAGCGCAGTAGCGGAAGAAATACGCAGTTTAGCTATAAAAAGCACCGAATCTGCAAATAATATACGCGAAATAATCGATACTCTCTCAGAAAATTCTTCTCAGGCGTTTAAAGAGGCGGGAGTTCTTTCCGAGCATAATTCAGCCCAAAACAAAGCCTTTGCCGCAGTGGAAACATCCCTTAACGAAATCGAAAACGAAATTTACAAGCTGTTTGAGAGAATACGCAACATCGACCATGATTTAAAAGATTTATCAGCCGCGAATCAGGAAATAGTTGTATGCGGAGAGCGTATGACTGAAATAGCGGAATTAAGTCCCTCTGAATAAAGCGGCGTTCCTTTACATTTACATTTTGACTTTCGTTTTGTGTGAATTTCCTTTCTCTTTCCTGAAATCTTTGCACTTCAGGCGCGGAATCAGCTTGGGCAGATAGTCGCTCTCCCTGTTGAAATAAGCGCATATCACTGCCCAAGGTATCTGAGTTATGCAGTACTCGTCGTCATTCTCCGCGTCGTAATAATAACTTTCGCACTTGCTGCATTTTATCTTTTTCATCGGAATTACTCCTCTTTATAATTTGGATTTTTGTAGTTATATTCTCAGCGGATTGTCTTCGGGGCAGTACAGGGACGCAGATCCCTGCGCCGCCCCAAGATTTTTCCGCCGAGAAATAATAAACGCCTGAGCATGGCAACTATACCATGTTACAAGCGTAAAATCCGATATACACATCTACTAAAAATATATTGACAGCCGCCTCAAAATGTTGTATAATAGATTTGAGATGCGGAGTAATTCCGTTGTGTATGGTGCTCACGTCGCCTTATACAGATCATAGTGGCGGTAGTTACGCCGCTATGGTCGCTCATTTTTTATTTATTACTTCTCATTTATATTTTACAGCAGATTTTATCTTTTGTCAATAGATTTATGAAAGAATTATGGCAATCGCATAAAAATATTTTGACGATATATTGATGTTATTTTGTAGGAGAGACATGCCGAACGCGTTCGGCGGTTCGTCCGTGTAAAAATATAAAATTTATATAGATTGCACGGACGCGCAATGCGCGCCCCTACTACGATGTAACAATTAAAACATTAATTAAGTTTGTATAGATTCGACAAAACACCCGGCTCCGCAGAGCCGGGTGTTTTGTCAATTTTTAATTGTTACAAGGTATTACGACAAAATACTAAAAATTTTCCTGCGTTATCAGTTAAATGCGATTTTCCTGTCGCCGTCGGATTCAAACATGCGCATAGCCGACTGCTTCAGTTTCTGACCGTATAGGTCGTTTTCGTCTGCGGTTGATATTGTCCCCGCAAATTCTTTCGCCGCCTGCGCCGCTATATACAATATATCCGTATCCGTCGCAAGATTTGCGATTTTGAATGTGACGGACCCGGATTGCTTCTCCCCGAACAAATCCCCGGGACCTCTGATTTCTATATCTTTTTTCGCAATTTCAAAACCGTCGTTCGTCTTGCACATTATGTCAAGACGTTTTTTCGACGTTTCGTTTTCATTGTCGCTGAATAATATACAGTAACTTTTTTTATCGCCCCTGCCTACGCGCCCTCTTAACTGATGAAGCTGGGAAAGTCCGAACCGCTCGGCGTTTTCTATAATCATCAGGACTGCGTTGGGGATATTAACCCCGACTTCTATAACCACTGTCGAAACTAAGATTTTTATATCCCCGTCTTTGAACTGTTCCATAATATTGTCTTTGTCCTCGGATTTCATCTTGCCGTGCACAAATCCCATGGGAATATCCGAATATATCATTTCCGATAACTCTTTATAATACGATTTCACGGATTTCATGTTGCTCATAACATTTGTATCCAGAACGGGAGTGTCGTCCTCGTCGTCCTCATCTTCGCCGACAAGAGGGCATACTATAAAAGCCTGACCGCCTTCGTTGATCAGTTTCCGCGTGAATTTATATATTCTTTCCCTGAACGAATTATTTACGGCAAATGTATCGACTTTCTGACGACCGGGCGGCAGTTCGTTCACTACGCTGACGTCTAAATCGCCGTACATGATTAACGCGAGCGTTCTGGGAATCGGCGTAGCCGACATTACAAGCGTATGCGGAGCGGTTTGATTTCCCGCGCTGCCCGATATTAATGCGCGTTGGTTTACTCCGAACCTGTGCTGTTCGTCGGTTATAGACAGGCTTAGATTTTTGAAATTCACGCTTTTCTGTATAACGGCGTGCGTGCCGATTATAAAATCGACTCCGCCGTTTTCTATAGCTGAAAGAGTTTCGCGTTTCTGCTTGGTTTTTAACGAACCTGTCAAAAGACACACTTTTATTCCGACTTTTGAAAACAGTTCGGACAGACCCTCATAGTGCTGGGTAGCGAGAATATCGGTCGGAGCCATCATGACTGCCTGCGTGCCGTTTTTACACGCAAAATAAGCCGCCGCCGCCGCTATCATGGTTTTACCGCTGCCGACGTCTCCCTGAATAAGGCGGCTCATGGGCTTGTCCTTTTGCATATCTGCAAGCGTGTCGTCAATTGATCTCTGCTGCGCGTTTGTCAGTTTAAATGGCAGAATTGAGTAAAATCCGTTCATATCTGTTTTGTTTTTATATATGTATCCGGGAATATATTCCCTGCGGCTCTTAATCATTTCGAGCGCGAACGAATACAGGAAAAACTCCTCGAAAATCAAACGTTTTTTCGCGCTCTCCAAATCGTTTTCAGTTTTTGGCTTGTGCATTGCAGTCAGCGCGAATCCTATGCCGCATAAATTATATTTATTTCTGATTTGTTCAGGCAGAGTTTCAAGTTCATCCTCTTTTCCGGCGATTAATTTTAATACGCTGTCTACGGCTTTGATTATTATATTCTGCGTCACTGTTTTATTTTTTCTGTATATCGGATAATACCGGTCGGTTTCAATTCCTGTCTGGTGAGGGATAAACTTCGGATTTACCATTTCGTATTTTGCGAGATTTCCTGTGATTTTACCGTAGAAAATATAGACGTTTCCCAGCTTGAATATATTTTTCACATAATCAGAGTGGAAATATACCATATCGACGCGGCTGTTGTTTCCGTGATTGTCCGTCAATACGCCGAACTCGTCGAATTTCATCTCGATTGCGGAGAATTTGACCATGGGAAGTCCTTTGATATTTGCCGACGACAGTTTTGACGCTACTTTGAGGCGCACGGCGTATGTCCCGTAAAGCTCTGTGCTGTCTAGCGTTACGACATGTCTGTCCTCGTATCTTCTGGGGAAATAGTACAAAACGTCGCGCAGAGTGAAAATGCCCAAGCTTTGCAAACCTTTTTCTCTCGCGTCCCCGACGTTTTTCAATATTTTTATCGGCTGTGACAATAAATCTTTTACTTCAATCATAATAATTATATTTATAAAAACCTCAAAATATAATATGTAGGGGCGACCCCGTGTGGCCGCCCGTGAATTTGAACCATTTTAACGGGCGACCACACGGGGTCGCCCCTACGATTTACCTTTCGCCTTTTCATACTCTGTCTGCGCGTCGTTGTAATACCTGACTTCTTCATCAGTGACGGGACAGATTTTCGGCACGGGGCAGGGAACTCCGTTCTCGTCCATAGCGACATAGGTCAGAAATGCGTTGTTTGTTGTAATAATCGCGCCGGTGTACATATTTTCTGCTTCTACCCGCACCGCAACTTTCATAGACGTGCGCCCCGTCCAAATCACTTTTGCGTTAAGCATCACCATTTCGCCCTTGCGGATTGGATGGCGGAAGTCCACGCTCTCAATGGAAACGGTGGCGACTGTTTTACGGGCGTGACGGGTGGCGGCAAGCGCGCCTACAATATCGACCCAATGCAACAGTCTGCCCCCCAAAAGATTTTCTAAAAGATTGGTATCGTTAGGCAGTACCAACTGCGTCATATTAACTTCGGTTGAGGCAGGAGTTATGCCGGTTTGGTTTTGTTTGTTATCTGTATTTTCCATGAACTTTGTTCCTCAACTTTAACTTTATGTCAACCCGAAATGCTGTTCTATCGTATTCAGCATATCCTCGACGATACTGTTTTCGTTTCTGTAATACCGTTTTATATCATATTTGAAAAACTCGTCTAATTTTGTATAAATACATGCTAAATTTCTTCTGTAATTTAGCCAATCTTCTTTTTCCGAATCTGTCATGTCGGTACGTTTCATTGTACTTTCCATAATATGCGACTGAGCGGGTCTGCTGTAAAAATCTCTTTTGATAATCTCGTCAGACGTTGATAAGTATATTATTCTATTATAATCTACCAATGGAGTAATACCTACGGCATATACGCCTTCGCAGATTATTTTTTCATATTTACCCGATAATTCAATCAGGTCGGCTATAATTATGGGCGTCAGTTCGCAGATTACAGCCGCTTCCCGCGCTATTGCTTCATCTATGCCGATTTGCGAAAAACCTCTTATTTTGTCCTGATATAATGCCGGCTGATATTCAATATCTGCGATTTCATAATATGTTTTTCTCATGTCATCGGTGCTGTAACGATACATTTTATATTTTTCGCCGAGATATTTTGACGCAGTTGTCTTGCCGGCGCATGAGCCGCCGATTATGAAATACACATTTTTGAGTTTGCGCGATATAACGTTTTCAGGGATATTCATTTTTACTCCGAACGCATCTTCTTATTTAGGAAAATATAAATTATTTCAATGTTAAATAAGCGTCAACCAATTTTTTTAACGCATCTTCTGCTTTACCCCTTATTTTATCGTAATTTGAAACAAAGTCCGTTTTTACTCCGCAGGCGCAGTCGCGCATTAAAGTCGCGCTTCCTCCGAAATCATGGATTGTGTCCAAATCAAAATAAAAATTGGAATATATTATATCAAGCATTTTTTGCGACGATTCGTCGCGCGCTATTTTCTGCTGTATTATGATGTCATACATAGCCGGTTTTACCATCTCGTATGACATATACGCCATTGTTTCCATAATCAATCCGGTGCGTTCCGGATCGTCGCAGTAAGCCGGCACCGCTATTCCGCACGGTCCCCACGGATTTCCGAGCGTGACATATTCAGACTGTGAAGAATCAAGTTTGGGGAGCGGTAAAATACCGTAGTCATCATTCATAGCCCTGAATCGTTCTATTATATTGTTCATTGCGCTTATCAGAAATAGTGATTTGCCGTCCATGAAAAGCGTCAGCTCCGAATTGGCAGCATATTTTTTCAGGGTTCCGTTATAGGTAGAAACTGGGTCGCTCAAAATCTGGGCGCATTTATTTATTATATTGATTACCTGTTCATCGTCGAAATTCAGTTTAAAATATTCCGTACTGTCATTCACGGTCATTTTCTGCCCGAATGAAACAAATAACGCCTGTCCCGCAACGCCGTTGTCGTGGGCTAACCCATAGAAATCGTTATCCGTCATCACTCCGTCACCGTCTAAATCCTTGTTTTTATTTTTCACAAGTTCCATTAATTTATCCGCTGTCCATTGGTTATCCAATACCAGCTGATTCATATCTCCTATATCGTAATTGGCAGCCGAGGTTTTATTATAGACAAACACTTCGGGCGTATAGTAAAAAAACGGCGACAGCGGACCGGTGGTATAAAAAATCTTGCCGTTGATTTGCATGGTTTCATACATTGATTTACACCACCATGTCTGGTCAAGCTGTATATAATTCAGCGAATTAAGGTCGGCTAACATTCCCGACGGCGAGAGAGAGTTTATGCCGTCCGCCATAGACGTGATTATCATATCGTACGCATGATCCTGCGCTTTTACGGATTTATTTACATTATCGCGGACTTTCCCGCGGTCTTCAAAAGCTATATCCTGAATTGTTATGTTAAAACGCTGTTCTAATTGTCTATTGCGTTTATAAAGGGCGTCGTTCATAGGTTCGCCCGTTTCCGTTTCTGCCGGGAAATTAGGACGCGCGTCATAATGCTGCGCTATTATCTTAAAAGTATATCCGCCGTAATCGTCCGCAGGTAAAGTATCGAGATAATCCTGAGTTGCCGGTTCGGTTGTATCTCCGGTTTGCCCTGATTGGGAAGATGCCGGTTCGGATACGCTGTTATCGCTGTTTTCATTATTGATGCTTTTACACGCAGAAAAAAACGCCGCTGTTAAAATAATCGCAGATAAAAGAACTATGCATGTAATTCTTATTTTTTGAAAAAACATCATATTTACCTTTTTATATTAATAGTTTTATTTAAATTTGAACGTCTCGACGGCAGTGTCTAAAATGTTTGCATACTGGTCGAATTTATCCGGAATTGATGTGTAAGTCAAAGTATAAAACTGATTTTTGTTAAAAAATATTACCTGCGAAAACTTAAACGACACTCCAGCTACATCTAAAGTGAACGTGTATTTTTTCCCCGCGGCTCCGTCCACTGTCACATCTTCGGGTTTTGCGGGGTCAAGTTGCACATTCTGATAAGTTGCCTCATAAGACGGCAGGACGTAATTATCCCAGAAATCTTCCACATCGGCGTATTTATTCGGCGGAAGTCCGAACACTATCGCGGATAAATTCGGCTGTACAGGAAAAGAAAAACCTTCGTATGATGATGTTGTTGAAGATTCTGTCGTCGAATCAACCGGATTTGTTGAATCCGTCGGGGTCTGCGTCGTGAGGCTTTGTACGACTTCGGAGTCTGGGACATAAACGCTTATCATCGCGGCGTTCTTATCCAAAATGCAATTTTCGGGATAGTAAAAATAAAAATCTACGGCTTTGTTGTTTGCAAGTATGCCGGTTGAGCCGTCGCTTAATGTCGTATCCGTCGAAAGGTTTTTGATTTCTTTCTGACATGACGATATAGTAAAAACCGTCATACTGACAAATACAATAAAACACAGAAAAAATATCTTTTTTAAAATTTTCACGTTTTTCAAAATCTCGCGCTCCTTAATTCTTATATATCAATATCGATTGCAGAACTCGCTGGTTCGTCCTCGATAATGCCCAAACTTTCTAAGATTACGTCTTCGCTGTACGCATTTGCGCCGTTTTTCATATATTCCTGATCGTTTTTCATAAATCCTATAATTTTAAGATTCCTCTTAGAATACAGTTTGATAACGTTGTCGCCCTCTCCCATGCCCTTTTGATTTATTTTAACTTTGCATATGCCTGTTAAAACATTGCTTTCGCTTATCACTCCGGTTTCTCCGGCGGAAGTTTCGACGATTGCGCCGACTCTCGGCGTATCTTTGCTTAAATACTCATAAGTGTCATGCTCGTATTTCAGACAGCACATAAGCTTTCCGCAGGCACCCGATATTTTCGCCGAATTTATAGAGATATTCTGCTCTTTCGCCATTTTTATAGTAACTTGAGCGAAATCCTGCAAGAAAGAATTACAGCAGAACGGTCTCCCGCAGATTGAAAGCCCGCCGAGAATTTTTGTCTGGTCTCTGATTCCTATCTGCCGGAGTTCTATCCTGATTTTAAAAATCGACGCTAAATCTTTCACCAATTCCCTGAAATCTATTCTGCCGTCCGCAGTAAAATAATACAGTAATTTCGAATTGTCAAAAGTATATTCGGCGTCTGTCAGTTTCATTTTGAGCTTGTGGAACTTTATTCTTTCGTTTGCGATTCTGAGGGCTTCTTTCGCCATTTTTTTGTTTTTTTCGACCCGTTTTACATCGTCGTCAGAAGCTCTCCGCGCAACATATTTTAACGGCTGGACGACTTTTTTTAAACTTATATTTTTATTCGGGACAATAACATATCCCATTTCCAATCCGCGTGAAGTTTCCACAATTATTTTATCGTTTAAAGAATATTGCACGTTATCAGGGTAAAAAAAGTATATTTTGCCGACAGGTTTAAATCTTACTCCGATGATTTCTATTTTTTCTCCGGTATCATCTTCAGCTTCTTTATTAAAGAGTGAAACGTCAGAAGTTATTTCTTCGGAATCTTCGATATTATCCGCATTATTATCAGTAATATCGGATTTAAAGTTGGGATTGCGTCTATTTTCAGGAGTCTTGAATTTAAACTGATTAAACTGACCTGCCGGTTTATTGTTCCTATTATCTTTATTATCTTTGACATCTTTATTTTCGCGATAGTCTCTGTTATTTTTGTATTTATCCCTGTTATCTTTAGCCTTTATCATAGGGGGAAGTTTCTGTCTCTGCGGATTAAAACGGGTAGGCTGATTGAATTTATTGATCTGATTAATCTGGTTCTGCTGATTTTGCTGAACGGAAGTATTTGCGGGTTTTTGAATATTTGAGCTGTTTTGACTGCTTGCGGACGGTTTAGCTGCCTGATTGGATTGGTTTGCCTGACTGGTCTGAACAGTTTGTTTTAATTGGTTATTTTGAATCTGATTGACCGGAGGTTTTTGCTGGTTTCTGTGATTGAAAAATCTGGGTTTGAAATTCCTTTTGTCTTTTTCTTTCGTATTTATCCCTGATATATTTGTATTTGGCGGGTTTGCCGGACTTGAAATATTTGCGGTTTTCGGCGTGTTCTTTATATTTTTTTTATCGTTTGTTTCATCCGTTATCATTATGAAAAATGTTTCCTTTCAATTTTACTGTTCTGACTGTTCTGTCTATATATCGCTTAAAAACGATATTAAATTTAATCTTGCGTTTATATTATAATCTAAATCCGACTTAAATTTATGAATTTTACCTGATAAATCAATAATTTTTTTTGCGGAATAAAGATTTAACAGTTTATTTATTTTTTCAGTATCTTTCCCGCCGGATTTATTATAATTATTAAAATATAAAAACGGTACATTGCCCGGATTATCTAAATCCCGCGTGAAAATTTTTGCTATCAGAATATCGCGGACGGCGTTTTGCAGCGCAGAATAAAAATTCAAAAGCTCAGTTTTGTTCAGCCTTTCAAATCCCTTTGACGCCATATTCTGATACAATGACAATTTGTCCGGATTTTCGGACAATATGCCGTATATTAAATCACCGTATGAACTGCCGGACTGCGAAGCCGAACGGTTTTGCAGCATATCCAAAGCCGCGCCTATAGACCCGTTCGCAAATTTTGCAGCGTACGCGATTTCATTGTCTCCGAAGCCCGGATTATTTTTTTCTATATAATTTCTGATTTCGGTTTCGCTTATATAATCCATAGTAAATCTGACGGCGCGGGATTTTACCGTTTCGAGTATCAAATCGCAGCTGTTTACTGTGATAATAAAAATAACGAAATGCGGGGGTTCCTCAATGGATTTTAAAAGGGCGTTCTGTCCCTGTGGGGTCATATTCTGCATATTTTTTATTATATATATTTTTTTGTCGCTTTCATTCGGCGACAGATACAGTCCGTCGATAATCTCTCTGACTTTATCTATATGGAACGACAATGCCGAATCGCTCTCGGATTCTGCGGTTATAATATCAGGGTGTATTTTTGCGCCGGCTTTTCTGCACGCTTCGCAAACCCCGCATGGTTCGCCGTATTCCGATTTATACGCGTAATCCTGGCATACCGCCGCCATAGCCAATATATCCGCCATAGACGATTTTCCGCTTCCCGGCGCGCCCTCAAAGATAAAAGCTCCAGGCAGTTTGCCTGACTTTATCATGCCTTTTATAATTTGTATATTTTTCTCATTTTTTATAATATCACAAAACTTCAAAACTTATCACACTCTCTCAAAGCGTTCTATATTCAGCACGAGTATCGTGCCGCCGCCGACCTGGACTTCCACGGGTATATTCGCGCCGATGTTTCCTGTCGCCAGCGCAATATCGTTTACTACTGACTGCGTATGCTTTTTGCTGTATTTTGATATTATATCTATTGCTATATCAACTTCGCCGTCTTCCACACCCATAATGAAAGTGGTGTTCCCCGACATCAGAAATCCGCCGGTAGATGCAATTTTCGTAACATGAAATCCCGCTTTTGTGAGCGATGACGACACAAGAACGTTGTCGTCGTTGTGCACTATTGCAAGTATAAGTTTCATAAAAAATATTCCGCCTTTCTTAAATCAACTTTATATATTTTATAGAATTACGTCTATTTCACTTTTCATCTCTTTTAATATATCATAAATCTCCCTGTCTATTATTTCTCCGGGAAGCACAATCGGGACTCCGGGAGGATACGCGAAAACAGATTCCGCCGAAACTCTGTTCAGCGATTTTTCAGCCGGCACAGTCTCTCGCGGGAATTTAGTCGCCGAATTTAGACTCATGACAGTCTTTGGATTTACAGTAAAATTATATTTTTTTGACGACTGACATGATTTGACCGGATAGATTCGCGAAAATTTTTTTAAAACGTCAAGAAGAACGTCAAAATCTTCTGACGGATTTAATATGCTCGGTATTATTATCGCGTTATCTTTGTCAAAAAATTCGCAGACTATATTGCTTTCAAAAAGATAATAATATAGTTTTTCCCCCATGTTTTCGGAAGTCAGGACTATCCTGTACGGGTCGCGGATTCCTGTCTCGGGAATAATATTCAATCCCGATTCTGTTGCTCGTTGCTTAAACAAATTTATATCGGCGATAAGCCGCGCATGTTCGGGCTGACCGTAATTTTCCAAATAATCAACCATATTTTCTATACTTTGCAGTATCAAAAAAGACGGGCTTGTCGAAGCAAATATTTTCAGGGATTCTCTTATACTGCCGCAGCCGGCGTAGTTTTTATTTGCGTGGATTACTGCGGCTCCGGTAAGAGCGGGCAGGGTTTTGTGCAACGAATCTACAGAAATATCGGCTCCGCAGTTTACAGGGTGCAAACAGCCGTCTTCATAAAACGCAAGATGCGAGCCGTGCGAATTGTCAACAACAAGCGCGAGTTCATATTTTTTACACTCCCGCGAAATTTCAGGAATATTTTTCATACCGCCAAAATAGTCGGGAGATGTAACAAACACTCCGATGGTATTTCTATAATTTCTGTTAAAATACCCTATTCTTTCAGCGAAATTTTCGTCAGGATAAACAACCCACAATGGGTTTATGTCTAATAAAGCCAGCGCGTTTATAAAAGATATATGCGAATTCCTGTCGCAGATTATATATAATTTTTCGCCGCTTTTATTTTTATAATTCCTTATGAGAGACAGCAAAGCCCCCTGTATTCCAAGCGTCGCGCCTCCGCATGATATATATGACACGATTTGATTGGTTGCAGTGTCTTTAAAAAAGCATTTTGAAATTCTTTCCTCCAAATCTAAAATCAGCCTTGAATTTACATCGGGACTGTACAAATTATCTGTGAAAAAAAGTTCCGTAACGTCGGTCGAATAATCAAGACTTATGCCGATTTTTTGCCCTTTGTGTCCTGGCATATGAAATCTGATTGGATTTTTTCCGGCATATTCCGCGATTATGTTATTTAAATTCCCCATATCAAACGATTTTCCGTCCTTTTACGCAAAAAGTTAAAATTATATAAAAGCTGTAAGTCTATTTTATCATAAATAAATGGATTTGTAAATAATTATTGTAAGTTTTTTATGATAATTGCATAAAAATTTTGATTTATTTTCAAAACACCACTTGACATATATAGATTATCGATATATAATATGTTATATAGATTATCTATATAACATTATAATTACGGAGGAGAAAATTATGTCCGATGCATCAAATACGTCTAATATATTAACAAGAATACGCGAAAATATCAAGTCTGCCGTGTTATTGCGTGAAGAACTCATTGACAATATACTGATTTGCCTCTGCTGCGAGGGGCATATACTCCTCGAAGATATGCCCGGCACAGGCAAAACAACCCTCGCTAAGGCAATCGCAAATTCGATTGATATTGCGTTCAAAAGAATACAGTGCGTTCCCGATATTCTGCCGTCGGATATCACCGGAATAAATTATTTTAACCAGAAAGAAAATGAGTTTGTATTCAGGAGAGGACCTATATTCGCGAACATAATTCTCGCCGACGAAATCAACCGAGCCTCTCCGCGCTCGCAGGCGGCATTGCTCGAATGTATGGAAGAAAAGCAAGTCACTGTCGATAACAATACATATGTTCTGGACAAACCGTTTATGGTTATCGCAACGCAGAACCCGATCGAGACAAGAGGCACTTTCCCCCTGCCGGAAGCCCAGCTCGACAGATTTATGATGAAACTCTCTCTCGGCTATCCGTCAAAAGATACAGAGGGGGAAATAATCGGCATGAATCTCACAAAAATCCCAGTGAAAGAAATAAAACCGGTAGCGTCCGGCGACGATATTGTAAACCTGAATAAATGCCTCGCGCAAATCACATTGAGCCAGCCTATCAGAGATTATATAGTGGAGATAATCTATGCAACGCGCAAAAATAATTATATCAGAGTTGGAGCAAGTCCCAGAGCGGGAATCGCCCTTGCCAAAGCGTCGGTTGCCCGCGCTATGCTATATAACCGCGCGTACGTTCTGCCGGACGACGTAAAAGCTCTCGTCGTGCCCGTGCTGTCTCACAGGATAATAACGGATTATGACCGATCTTTATCACAGTCGAACGTTTCGCAGGCAATGACAAATGCGAAAATCCTCACCGATATTGTTGACGGCATACGCGCGCCAGTGACGGAATGAGACCACCCCGTCAGCTACGCTGCCACCCCTCCCCAGAGGGGAATTTTGCCTAACACTCGGATGCTGTGCCAAATTCCCCTCTGGGGAGGGGTGGCGCGAAGCGACGGGGTGGTCTTTTCTCGCGGATAGCATACACTATAAAAAACAGGTGATTACATATGATTATATTTATAGCGTTCGGCGTGATAACCGCCGTCATAATTATCCAGCGAATTCTTTATATAAAATTCGCGTTCACAAATCTGAAAATCAGCTACCGTTTTTCGTCCGGTGAAGTGAATGAGGGGGATATATTTTTTATCACGGAAGAAATAGAAAATAAAAAATATCTGCCTCTGCCCTCTGTCTCTACGCTGATCGACGCGGGTGCGGGAATAGCTTTTGCGAACGGAGCAGGGGAAATTCTGGAACAGAACTGCGTGTTCAGCTTTTCGACTGTAGGAATATACAAGAAAATTACCCGCTCATGGCGGATTAAAGCCGTGAAACGCGGACGGTTCAACATAAACGATGTAACGGTTACAATAAAAGACATATTCGGGCTTGTCACTATTGTCAAAGACTTTTCATGCGAGACAAGCGTCCTGATACTCCCGTCGCCGTTTAATAAAGACGAAAAAATCGACGTTCCGAACTTTACCGGCGGCGCACAGCCCGTTATGGCGGGATATTATTCCGACCCGTTCAATATCGTAAAAATATCTGAGTACACATACAGCGAGCCGCTGAATAAAATCAACTGGAAAGCGAGCGCGAAAAGTCAGACGCTCATGGTGAATTATGAACAGCCGTCGGTGTCCGCCAGAATTCTGGTTGTTCTCGACTCTTCCGAAGCGCCGTATCTGTTTGAAAGAAACATAAAACTCTGCGCAACTCTGCCATATGTAATCCCCGACGACAGCGAAATTACATTTGCCGCAAACTCTGTTATGCCGGAAAACTATATAAATCCGTTAATTAGATTTATCGACAACAGTTCCGAAGACTTGAAGTTCGCCAATATGCAGACGAAAGAATTTACATTGGGCAGTCATAACATAAACTTCCGGCGCATATTAGCCGAGATTTTGAGCGGCTCAGAATATGACGCGGAAAAACTGACAGAAACGTCGGCGGAACAGGCGTTTTACAATACGATACTATTGGTGAAAGGGGGGAAAATCAACGATTATTATGAATATAAAAATAACAAAAATATTTAAAAAATATTTTTCTAAAATGTTTATGCTTCTGCCGATGACTTTTTTATTCACGCCGTTTTTCTACTCGCTCTTGGGTTATCACCCGGAAATGCCAGTGTTTCCGTTTCTTGTATATTTATGGTTTGCTGTTTTCCTTTATTTGGGTATGACGGTTACATTTGTTTTGCCGAAACACAAATATCTGCCTTATCCGATAGTTGCGTTTCTTGCGTTTCTATGCCGGAATATAATAACTCTGCCCGCGCTGAATTTCCAGAAAACAATTATTGACGGAGACATAGGATATATTACAGTTCCGCTCGAACATGACGATATTATGTATTATACGATGATATTGTTTATCGCAACCCTGCTTATCGGATTTGCGGGGATTTATTATTCGAAAAAGACCGCGCTTGAATTTGTGAAAAGAGGCAACACTGGTCTGTTTATAACTCTATGGATAATAGCCGGGATTTTTAGTATAGACAAAACTGTATCTGTATTTTATATTGTCGCATTTGCCGTATTCTATTTTATTGTAAGAAATTTTGCCTCCCTTAACCGTCGGATTGAGATATACGGCGAAAGAGGGGCGTATAACGCCACCGGAACGCGAAAGATTTATGCGTATTATTTTATTACGCTGCTGACCGTGTCAGTCCTGCCGATAATTTTTTTCATTATCGTCGTTCCGTTTATAGCAAAATTTTTAGGTTATATTATAAATTTTATTATATCGCTTATTACCGACGGAGAAAAAAAACCTTTATCGGCACACCCTCAGCCGACAGGTACTCCTAATATTCCCTCAGATACGACTGTGCAAGGTTATATGAGTCCGCGAGGCGGACATGAACTCTTAGTTTACAATATACTTTTGATTGCGTTTTTAGTCATAGCATTGATATTAATTATTATTTCCCGAAAACACATTGTAAAACTGATAAAAGCGATAATCGAGTTTTTTAAGATGAAAATGGGACTTAAAGACTTAGATAAAAACAACATTATAAACAACGAAACGATAGTCAAAATTACTAAAGATAAAAAACTCGCGATGCAATATAAATCCTATCTGAAAAAGGCGCGGAAAATCCGCGTGCTTCAAAAGAGATACGCATTCGCGTACAACTGCGTTTTCTGGAATATCATACGTCTCGAAGACGATTTGAAAGAAAGTTTCACTCCCGAAGAAGTCGTCGCAAATATTCGGAACGACGCTGATAAATCTGCAAAATACAGCGAAGTCGGGAATCTCACATATCCGTATGAAAACATCAAATACGGCGATGTTAAAGAACGCGACGATAAACTCAAAAATATGATAGATACGGCTGAACTTTTATTGAAGAAGATTTTAAAATAAATGGCGGCACATAAATACGAACCCTATAAGGGAATGATGCGCGATCCAATACGATATGCCTGAATACGCAAACAAAACCGCGTAAATTACGACAAGGGCAATAAATATAATCCTGAAGATTTTAACAAATTTCCGCATATCCTTCACCCGTTTAATTCACGTCGAAATATTGGTCTATAGTCTTTTTCAGCATGATTAGAACGTCTTTTAAACTCGAATTTTTTATCTGCGCGCCGGCTACGTCAAAATGACCGCCGCCGCCGAATGCCTCCAGAATTATCTGAACGTTTATTTTCCCCAGCGACCGCGCCGAAATATTAACTTCGTCGTTTATAGTGAATATAACAAAAGATGCCGCAATCCCGTCTATGCTTAACATTCTGTCGGCAGCTTTCGCCCCGGCGGTTTTATCCGCAACCGAGGCTTTATCCTCAAATATCGATATGGCTATTATATTTCTGTATATCATTGTGTTTGATTCAAACTGCGCTTCTTTCGTAAACTCGTTAACATTAGTCTTAAACAGCGCAAGGGCGTCCGACGGGTTTGCTCCTTCGCCGCGCAGATACAACGCGGCGGCAAACGTTCTTGTCCCCGTATTGCGCGAAAAATTCTGAGTGTCCAAGAAAATTCCTGCGAGAAGAAGCTCCGCTTCCTCTTTTAAAAGCTCGCCGGGGGCAAGCGACTGCTCCAGAATTTCAGCCACAAGCTCTGACGCCGACGATGCCGACGGCTCTATATACTCTATATCGGGTTCTTTTGTATATTCCCGTATTTTTCTGTGATGGTCGATAATTGCGGATTTATACGCGTTTTTAAATATCGCCTCCGATTCGAAAATAGACGGGTTATTCACATCGACCGCCACAACTAACGTATCGGCGGTGATTTTATCCAAAGCCGCCGTTTCGTCTATAAAAATATCGTTGTATTCCACAATCCCGCGCAATTTGTTGAACGCGGATTTTATATTCGGGTCGTGTATATTTACGACAATATTTACCTTGCAGTTTATCGACATGGCAAACCGGGCTATTCCCACACATGCGCCGATGCTGTCGTTATCGGCGGCTTTGTGCCCCATAATCAAAACGCACGAACTTTTTCTCATACAATCTGCGAGCTGGTTTGCGGTGACTCTGGAGCGGACTTTTGTTTTTTTCTGCACGGTTCTTGTTTTTCCGCCAAAAAACTCGGTGGACGAAACGCCTTTCAGGACAACCTGATCTCCTCCGCGCTGCAAAGCCAAATCCAGCGCGTGACGGGCGGTTAACTCCTTTTCAAAAAAACTGCCCCGTATATTCGACACGCCGCCGGAAATTGTTACGGGCATGCTTAATTCTTCTATCTTTATCGCTCTGACTGAATCCAGAATGCTGAATTTTGTCTTTATAAAATTTTTGAGCGTTCTGTTTTCGAAAATACACAGATATTTGTCTTTGTCGTATTCTTTCAGAATCCCGCCGCAGTCTTCCATGAAATTGTTCAGCAAATCGGATACCGCGCCCGAAGCAATCCTGTATTTCTCCGGCATTTTCTGCGTCGCCTCGTCTAAATTATCTATCATAAAATACGCGACGACAGGATCCTCCATTTCTGATTCTATTTTATTTTTTTCAAGCTCTGTCACGTCAAAAAATACAAACATATTCATTTTATAAACAGCACTTGCGTTGTTTGCAGTATTCGGAGAATCTGCGGTATTTACGTCAATATTTATTTCGTGACGGGTAACTCTGTAATATTTGTCGTTTATAGAAATCTTCACATAATTGCTGTCATGCTGACTATAGTCGGCATGAATTCCATCGGATTCTTTATCTTTACTGTTCCCCGAATCTGAACCGGATAAGCCGGAGGAAAAATCGGGAGACTCGTGAAATTTCTCTATTGACAGCTGATTATGAGAAATGGACGATATGCTTTTTTTTAAAATATCGCTCTCATTTTCCCTCCACTGGAGAAAATCTTCAACCGCTTCGTTGTACCATATAATATATCCTTCGGAATCTGAAATAATTATCGGAAACTTGAAATTATATATCAAATCAAGCGTTATATTATCGAGGATTGGTTTTATATCTTCCAAGTCTCCTATTTTTGCGCCTTTCTTTTTCCTGCTTTTCCCGAAAGACATTATAATCAAGTAAATCAGGATGTTGACAAAGGCGATTATCACCGCCGATATGCCGATACTGTCGGCTGATTCCTTGCTTATTCTGCCGGCTTTTTCAAAATAAAAAACAATAAAGGCAATGCAGATAAAACATATAATATTGACAATAAGACACAAAGATATTTTATGGTCTATAATATATTTCCGCAATCCCGTTTTGAATTTAGGGTTCTTAGAGTTCATTGATTTTCACCTTAATCTATAATTTTTCCCAATCTGCAAATATTAAAAATCGCCGTCGTCATTGTTATCGTTATTATCGTCGTTACCGCCGCCGCCTGAAAAATATTTTTTCGCCTTATTATAAAATTTTTTTATATCGCCGATTAAAGCCGCATACAAACCGAAAATCGCAAGGGCGGCAAATACGATATTGCTCATGAAAATATACAAAAATATTATGGCAAAAGCCAGACTGAGCCCTGGAAGAGTCCCATTCTTCTGCCTGTACGGAACCCTGTTGTACATGTTATATAATTTATCATATACAAAATATATTCCCATAATACAAAAGCCGGGCAGAAGAATATACATTACGTTTGTCGATACAATCGACGGCAGCAGATTGTCCTGATCATAGAGCAGAATCATCAGTATCGCGCTCAGTATCATCACTCCAGCCGATACAATAGAGAGTTTAACCCTCCAGTCGCTGCCGGATATTTCCCTCGTTTTTGATTTCGCCGAAAAAATGTTATAAAATATCCTGAATGACGATGTTGACAGATAGGCGCAGAAAATACACAGTATTACGAAAAGCGACGGCACCATCACTTTCGTATTCATTGAAAACTCCTGTTTAGCTGCATCGCTTAAAATATACGCTGCATCGCTGCCATTGCTTGTGTCATTTGCGGCATCCGTACTGTTTGTGACGTTTGTGACATCTGTAATACTTGCAGCGTCCGTAGTCGGGATTGACCCGGGCGAAAGCATGGCATAATATTGATTTACAGTGCTTTCCATATAGTCTAAAGTGCTATTTATTTCATTGTCTATTGATACAGAAAGTTTTTGTATAGTGAATCCGCCTGTTGTCATAACAAAATATAAAACCGTCCAGGCTGAACAAAACAATACTAAAAACAGGCTGACTCTCACAGTAATTTGTGTTCTCGTCTGTTTTCTTACCATTCCGATGAAAATAATCAGCCCCGTCAGGATATATGACAACGCAAGAATAACAGGCAGCGCTTCTTTTCCGACAAATATTGTCAAGCCTATGCTCACCGCGCAGACGGCGAATATTGTCACATAGTTCGTCATAAACAAAAGACAGGCAAAAAAAGCCGCGGCTAATATAACGCATAATATTCCTATCAATCCGACAGGGTCAAAACCGTCTGAACCGGCAAACAGTTTCGCTCCTGCCGCTGAAAGAAAAACGATTATTATTGACAGCATAATCGCCGCCGCATAATTTATATTATTTTTATTTCTGCGTTCTGTCGTCATACAATTCTCCCCTGTTCTTTTAATCTTGAATCTTATTATATCATTTATTATTGCAAATTTCAATAAAATTAAATAAAATTAAATCGGACTGATAAAAATTTTTACATAATTTACTTTATTAGTTTGATTATTCTTATTTTTTATTATTTTTCGTGTTATAATAATTAAAATACAAAAATATGTTAAGGGGATTATAAAAAAATGAATAATGCAAGAAAATTAATAAAAACACAGAATTTCGGCGGCTTTAACGGAATATCGGGACCGCTTGTCTGTATTGTAATGGACGGCGTAGGTCTTGCGCCGGACGGCGAGGGAAACGCGGTTTCAAGAGCGTATAAACCCACTCTTGATTATCTTTTCAAAAATTATCCGTGGAGAAAATTAAAGGCTCACGGAACAGCCGTAGGTCTGCCGTCCGACGAAGATATGGGC
This sequence comes from Oscillospiraceae bacterium, assembly GCA_009780985.1. Taxonomy (GTDB): domain Bacteria; phylum Bacillota; class Clostridia; order Oscillospirales; family WRJC01; genus WRJC01. Next base: position 38,921 of record WQYZ01000007.1, read on the forward strand.
AACTCCGAAGTCGGGCATAACGCCATGGGCGCGGGGCAGGTATTCGCGCAGGGCGCAATGCTTGTCACACAATCAATCGAATCGGGAGCTATGTTTCAGTCTGATACTTGGATAGAACTCCGCGATAACTGCAGGACAAACAATTCAACCCTGCACTTTATAGGCTTATTCTCGGACGGAAACGTCCACTCGCATATCGACCATTTGGAAGCTATGATAAGGCATGCTAAATCAGAAGGCATAAAAAAAGTGCGCGTCCACATCCTCTTGGACGGGCGCGACGTTGGGGAAACTTCAGCGTTATTGTACGTGGACAGATTTGAGAAATTTCTGTCGGGCATAAATTCTACCGGTTTTGACGCAAAAATCGCTTCAGGCGGCGGACGCATGAATATAACGATGGACAGATACGGCGCAAACTGGAAAATGGTCGAGAAAGGCTGGCATACTCACGTTCTCGGCGAGGGCAGGCAGTTTAAATCCGCAACTGAGGCGATAGAAACCCTCAGAACCGAAACCCACGCAATTGATCAAGATTTAGGCGCGTTTGTTATCGCCAATATATCTGATATTGATGAAATTGGCGAGCCTGTCGGGAAAATAAACGACGGGGACAGCGTGATATTTTTTAATTTCAGGGGGGACAGGGCTATTGAAATCTCTACCGCATTCGATGCCGGAGACGAATTTGACAAGTTCGACAGAATCAGAAAACCAAACGTTGTTTACGCGGGCATGCTCGAATACGACGGCGATTTGCATATCCCGAAAAAATATCTCGTCAACCCTCCGGAAATAACAGGAACGCTCGGCGAATATCTCGCGAACGAAAAAATAACCCAGCTTGCGGTGTCTGAGACGCAGAAATTCGGTCACGTCACATATTTCTGGAACGGAAACAGGAGCGGAAAATTCGACGAGGAAACGGAAACTTATATAGAGGTAAAATCCGATATAGTGCCGTTTGAACAGCGTCCGTGGATGAAAGCCGCAGAAATTACCGACGTTCTCGCGGAAGATATAATAAGCGGCAAATATAAATTTATACGCGCAAATTTCCCTAACGGCGATATGGTTGGACATACGGGAAATCTGCAGGCGACTATAATCGCCGTAGAGACGGTGGATTTAATGCTTGACAGGATAATAAAAGCAGTCAGACAGGCTAAGGGAGTTCTGATAATTACAGCCGACCACGGAAATGCGGACGAGATGTACGAGATTGACAAAAAAACCGGACTTCCCTCAAAAGATTCTGACGGACACTATAAAGCGAAGACGTCGCACACGTTAGACCCTGTGCCGTGCATATTTTTAGACGATTTCTACAGCGATAAATATGCGGTAGAAGAGGGAGACTTCAAATTGTCGAATCTTGCGGCGACATTTGTAAATCTTTTGGGTTATGACGCGCCGGATATCTGGGACAAAAGCATGATTATAGGAAAATAATATTATATTACAAATTTCTTTATATCTTATTTGTTTTTACTTTACAAAAATATCATACCGTAATACTTTATTCACATTATTCTACTATAATAACTATTATATAGAATAATACCGAAACTTTTTATAAATAAAATATAAAAGATTTTATAACGGAGGGTTAATGTAAAAATGAAAATGAAAGTGAAAAAATTTATCGCAATATTCCTATCAGTATTTATGCTCGCTCTCTGTGCGGGCATGACAGTTACAGTCTCAGCGACGGACAGCAGTATGACGATTCTCAAAGGAACCCCGACAGTTGACGGAGTAAAAGACGATATATATAATCAATCAGCATCTTTTTCGATTACGCCGGATGATAATTTCTACAACACCGGAGATATTGACGCGACGGATAACGCCACTATGTGGGTGCTTTATGACGACAAATATCTGTACGTTTATATCGAGGTCAAGGACGGCGACGGCATAACCCCGGCAGATTCGGCATATGTGTCAACCGACCCGAATCCGTGGGAGAGTGAAAACGCGGAAGTATGGGTTGACGAATCGGGTCAGGGAGATTATGCGGGCAAATTTTCGATGGAGTACGACGGTTCGAGGTTCTACTACACAACGGACAACACTACGATAGACCCAAGCAAAGTTATCGCGAAAGCGGGGAAATTGGACGGAGGGTTCACAGTCGAGATGGCGATAGAGATGCCGGCGGCGTATGCTCCGAAGCAGGGCGGCGCAGTGGGGCTGACATATCAGGTCAACGATCACCATCCGGACGGCACTACGAGCGGAATGGGGCATCAGACTCCGAGCGACTTTATATATACATACGGGGCGGCAGTAGTAGCTCCGGCTACAACAGAAGCTCCGACAACAGTGGCAGTGGCAACGACGGTTCCGGATACTACGGCAGCAGTAGCGGCAGCGCCTGATACTACAGCGGCTCCGGCAGTTCAGCCCGCGCCGACAACGTCGGATAACCTGCCATTTATTGTGGCAATAAGCGCATTAGGCGTAGTCAGCGCAGTAATTTTCCGTTCTCTTAAAAAGAAAAATATGATGTAATTTAACAGGCTTTTTGTAAAATAGTATGAAAATTCAATGTGTAAGGGCTGGTTTACCCCCGCCCTTACACATTATTTTCGAATACTGTTAAATGCCGGCATAACGACCCTGAGCAGCGTTCCGGTTATTATCCCCATTATAATGCCGGACACAAGCAGAACCGGCAGATAATATAAATAGTAATACCCGATATTGGGCGAATACAGTATAACAGACACTGCGGCAAACTGACCGATATTGTGAGCGATCGCTCCAAAGACGCTGACAGCCAAATATGAAATCTTCTCGCGGAATATTACTATAAGCACGATAATGACGCCGATTGACACCATACCGCCGCAAAAGCTGAGAGCCGCCGCTATCGGCCCGCGCGTTAACAATACAAAAAACGATTTTGCTGCGTTCAGCATTACAGCCTGAGTGCGGCTCACAAAAAATACGCAGTACATCGTGATTATGTTCGACAGACCGAGCTTCATGGTCGGCGGAAGCATCGGAAGAGGCGGGAGCATTTGCTCCACCGCGGATAACACTATAATAATCGCCAGCATCAATCCGGTAAACGCGACTCTTTTTATCTTCTGTCTGTTTTTGCTGTTGTCGTCATTTTTATTATTTTTATTCACCAATTTCTCGCTTTCCCGCAATTATCACCGGACTACAATATCCGCGCCGCCGCTTTCGCCGTTCGCCGCCGCTATGCGTATTATCACGCGGTTCGGCAGACATGCCGCCGTCTGACCTACCTGATTTATATATCCTGTCCGGATACAGATTTTATCCGGACAGTCGGACGCGATAAATGCGATGGCGTGATTTTTGACGCTGAACCGGATATTCTTATTCTGAGGCAGGGTAAACTCGCAGTCCGGTTCGGATAAATCCACAGTCTGCACCACTTTCCCGTCTACGGAAATCTCGCAGACCACCCCGTCATATGCGTGTCCGGCTATCATATAATAAATAATGGCAATAATAATCGCAATTATTATCAATACGGCAAACAGGAGCAAATCGCGTCTGCCGAATAATTTTCTCATATTCATATAAACTTAAAAAGACCTCCGATCATAATGCAGACTGCCAAAGGAGCGTTTATCAGCACAAAATTAATAATAGCAAACGGAAACGTTTCAGACTTGGACTGTTTTGCAAAAAACAGCTTTATATTATGTTGCACAATAAATAAAGTCGGAAGCACAAGCAGGCATGTCCATGGGATTACTCGCAGAAAACAAGCGGCGGCAATGGAAAGATAAGATGAGTAATAAACAGCTGCAAACAGCCGCAGGGCATTTTTTACGCCGATATGGCGCGGCAGCGTATAACGAGTGTTCCTGTCAAGCTCCAAGTCGCTGATGTTATTGGCAAGCATAATATTTGCGATTCCGCCGACCATTGGGAACGATACAAGAAACAGTTTCGCAAGTCCGGCAATATCTATCCATACAGTGCAGGAACCAATTCCGTTAAAATCGAACGATACCATCGGGGGCGCATTGATTGCGACGACAATAAACGTCAGCACAAATCCCTGAATAATGCCGGATACCGCTTCGCCGTACGGCGATTTGGAAATCGGCGCGGGTCCGTATGTGTAAAATATACCCGCCGCAAAACACGCGCCGCCGGCAAGAAGAATCTGCAAGCCGTGCCAGTAAGTGAGAAGAAGTCCAAGCGCGCCGGCTGTTAAAATAAAACTGAAAATAATAGCCAAGCTCACGATTTTACTGTAATGTCCGGGAATACCAGCCTCTTTATGATCTATATACATATTTATCGCAGTCGTTGACATATCGAATAGAAACCCTGCGGCAAAAAAAACGAGCGTGCCGATTATATTCACGCCGCCCGTCAAATAAAACGCATATGTCAAACCGACCCAAAACGGAATTAAGCTCGCAATTTTTGTTGTTATTTCCACAAAGCTGAAAAAATTCTGAATTTCTGTTTTAATATTTTTCATAAGACATATTATTTCCCGTCAACCGGAGCCAGTATCCGCTCCAGAACATTCGTAAGGTTTCGCCGCTTCTCCGCGCTTATGTCTTTAAGCATACTCTCCGCTTTTCTTGCATACCTGCGCGCTATACGGCGGGATGCTTCCGTGCCGCCCGCTTTGCGCACGGCTTCAATCAATTTCGGAATTTCCCGTCCGGAACGGATAGCTTCCTTTGCCAAACTGCGCAATGCCGGTTCGGTCTGCATCGCTAAAATCAGCGGCAGCGTGACTACGCCCCCGGCGATATCTTTGCCGACGGGCTTTAAAGCCTCCGTTTCGGTAAGTTCATAATCTTTACAATCGTCGAGTATCTGAAATGCCAAGCCTAAATAATGCCCGAAACGTCCGATAGCATGGGAGTTTTCTTCATTTTCGCTGCCTAAAATCCCGCCTGCGCAGGCAGATATATAAAAAAGCGCGGCGGTTTTGCCCGAAATAATTTTCAAATATGAATAAAACCCCAGATCCAAATTGCCGCTGTTGCGGTTCTGCAAATATTCGCCCCGGCAAATATCGCCGAGCGCTTTCGAAAACCGCGTTATCATCGGGACAAGAGTGTTTACGACTTCGGTCTTCCCGTTATTCGCCGACGCAGAGTAAGACTCGGTAAGCATGGATAAACTCATGCATAGCAGATAATCCCCGCATATTACGGCGTCGTGTGCGCCGAATTTGCGCTGCACCGTTTCAATTCCGCGCCGCGTCGCCGCATCGTCGATAATATCGTCGTGCACGAGCGTCGCCGTATGCAGAAGTTCTATAGCCGCCGCCGCTTTAACGGCGTTTTCCGGGACATAATTTTCAGCGTTTGCCGCGGCAGTCAAAAAGACGAGCGTGCGCAATCCTTTTCCCACTGCCCCAGACAGATGCGCCGTCATTTCGCCAAATCCGGATACGCCGTTTAATGATTCGCGCACAGCGGCGTTTGTCTGGTCAACCGCTTCCGGTACCCTAATCATTATATATATACCACTTTCTCACGAATTTTACATGTTTCCAGTGTTTTTTCAGCCACGGCATAACATAGTAGTCGAAACTGAATACTGTTCCGGCAGAGAACATAACGGCAATACTCGCCGGAATCATCCACCATCCGGTCATATATAATCCCGTGGTTGTCATAAACATCGTCTGGAGCACAACAGAACCGACTCCGGCAAGAGTTGTAAATAACCCTCCCATCAGCGCAAGCCCGACCAGAATTTCCAAAAGAACTATCGTAATCTGCATGAACACCTGCATTCCGCCGCTTGATAGCATAGGGTTCATTATCCAGTCAATAAGCGGCACTTTCAGTTTAAACGCAACCTGATCCGCCGAACTCCCGCCGATTAGAATCGGGTGTATTAACCCTAAAATATTCCAGTTTATAAGGACGTTACTCGACGCCGTTACTGTAGATGCCGCCGCGGCGTTTGTCGCCGCGCCCGTCGCAGAAGCAAGCACATCCGCTGCTGCAGTCGTTGCAGTTGTTACAGCTGTACTTGTCGCAGAAGCGACTGCGTCAGCCGCCGCCGATGGTCCAGTTGATACGCTTGATAACATAGAATCATACCAAGAGTTCGTGCCGTTTATCATATTCGCCAACTGCGGACTTTTCATCCATCCTTCAGTAATTTTCATAATCCCCTCGTAAACCCAGTAAAATCCGAGGAATACGCGTAGAGGAACGGCAAGAAAATTCGGTCCCCTGTTGGAAAAATGCCCGCCCACAAAACTGCGTTTGTTGCGCACCGTAAAAAATTCGTGCCTGAGATACGAAAAAACTTTATTCCAGCCGAGCACCTGAATAAAATAAATAATATTGGTAAAGTGTTTAACAAACATCGCAATAAACGACGGCAGGATGATCTTGTGATTAACCGTTCCCACCTGCGCGGAACCCCAACGTCCGCCGACGCATACCATTACGCCGTGAAATTTCGGGACATATTTCTCTTTTTCGCCTTTTCCCGTAAGATCCGTCAGCAGATTGCGCGCGACGGTATGCGCGGATTGCTCCGCGTTTTCGACCATCTGCGGCACAGGAGCTTTTTCGCCCTCGGGTATGTAAAAAACATTGTCCCCTGCGACATATACATTTTTATAATTCTGCGAGCGCAGATATTCGTCGGTCTGAATCCGCCCGCGTCCGGCTGCGCCCAAGGCTTTGGAATCCTGAACGATTTGCTCGCCCTCTACGCCCGCCGTCCAGATTACGGTGCGCGTCGGGACCCGATTAATACCCTGTCCGGCGTCATATTCTGCATAATCTTTGCCGACGCCCTTGATGTTCGTTTTAACCATGACGTTGACTTTCATTTTCTCCAACCGTCCGCGAATCTTTGACGACGCTTTTTCAGGAAGAACAGGGCACGGTCTTTCGAGTATATCCGCATCAACTATTTTTACAAGCGACGGGTCAACCTCAAACCGCGCGCACAGCGACGGCGCAAATTCGGCAAGTTCGCCCGCCATTTCAACTCCGGTAAAACCCGCCCCTACGACAAAAAACGACAGAAGTTCTTTCTTCTTTTCAATGTCCGGTTCAATCGAAGCCGCACGGAACATTTCGAGGATATGTTCGCGAAGCCGCACCGCGTCGTCGTAACTCCAAAGGGTAAACGAATTTTCTTTTGCCCCCTGCACTCCGAAATACGTAGGTCTGGAACCGTCCGCCATGACTAAATAATCGTAATCATATATTCCGTGTTCGCCGGTGATTTTCCTCGCGTCAAAATCCGTTCCAATGATTTTATCGTGTATTACATTGACCTTACGTCCGGCAAATACTCTCGCCAGACTTATACGTATACTGTCCTCTTCGACGCGTCCCGCCGCAACCTCGTGCAGTTCCGTCAGCATAGTGTGAAACGGGTTCCTGTCGATAATCGAAATTTCGACGTCGCCGAGTTTCTTTTTCCTACTCATTTTTGCAATTTTCTTTGCGGCGAACACGCCCGCATATCCCGCTCCTAAAACAACAACTTTCTTCAAAAAAACACTCCTCTGATTATTTGTATCTACCAATCTAATCTGTAGAATCTGTAGATGAATAATTCCCTAAATTTTTAGAAATTCGTATATACCCTTCTGTCGCTTTCTGCGTGCCGTCCGCAAACTGCCACAACACTTCCGCGCCCATCTTCGCCGCCAATGCCGCGCCTTCCTCATATGGCATAATGAACAACGCCGTTGAGAGCAAATCAGCCGTTACGGAATCCGGGCAGATTATTACCACTTGTTTATAAAGACGCGCGGGCATAAGAGTCGCACGGTCGATAATATGACAGTATGTTTCGCCGTTCACTATATAAAATCTCTGATAATCCCCGCTGCACGAGATAACATTATCGTTTACATAGATAGTATCAGATATATTTTGTACGCCGTCCACGGACAAATCCGGATTCTGTATGCCGACGCCCCAGCGTTCGCGTACATTGTCCATCGGCTTGCCGATAGACACTACCTGTCCGCCCGCGTCTATTAATGCGGAGATAAGCCCCGCGCTTTTCGCCGCTTTAGCTGCTTCTCCCGCCGCATATCCTTTCGCAACCGCACCTACATCCAAAGACATACCGCTTTTCCTAAGAAACACGGTATTATTGACATCATCAACTATTAAATCGTTGATGTCCGTGAGTTTTGCGGCTTGTTCAAGCATATCCATAGGCGGCAGTTCCGCGCTTTCTTCGTCGGCTATGCCGGCTTCGCGGTAACTGTGCCAGATGCTCAGAACCGAACCCATAGCGATGTTTATAACTCCGCCGGTGAGATCGTACCCGTTCTTTGCAAACAGAAGCAAATCAATTATATCCCTGTCAACTTTCACAGGCGCGACGCCGGCGTTTTGATTGACGGTATAAAGATTATTTATACCGTCATATGCATTATAAATATCGTACAGCTGGTCCAATTCTTTCATACGGTCGTAAATGATATTTGCATATCGGTCAAATTCCGCTTTGCCTTTTGCATAACCGACGATAGTTGTTACCGTGTCGAACAAATCCGCGAAATCCGCCTCGTATTTGCCGTAATGCCCGCTGAGACTGCAGCCGCCGGCATCCGCCGCCGAAACGCCCAGAATAACAACTAAGAGTATAATACAGCTAATTTTCCGCACAATCATATATATTTATTTGGCGTTATTGACAGCTTTTTCAATTGAGGCAAGAAAACCGGTAACGTCGATTGTTACACTTGATGCGAGATCCGGATCGTCAGCTACGACTGAACCGGTTTCGGAACCGGCTTTGGTTTTAAGTCCTTTTACTTCGTCAAGCGTTTTGCCTATGCACCATTGCGCGAACGCGTCAGCCTGTTGATACCATTCTTTCCCTATCGGCGACTGTTTGCCCATTCCGTAAGCCTCTTTAAGTTCGTCTTTGGTCTGAATAACGGCGGTTAAATCGGTTGTCAGTGCGCCTGTCGCGTCGAAATTGACTTTTGTTTGAGCGCTGTCTAAAGTACAAGCGACAATTTTGCCGGAATCGTCTACAGTCACGACGGCTATGTACGAATCAGCCTGACCTAAACCGGCAGCGTCGGCTGTCGCACTCTTACTGCTTGCTATACTTGTAGATATGCCCTGTCCGGTTTTATAAGAACCGCTTACCGTTGCACTCTGAGCGTTATTGACAGCTTTTTCAATAGCGGATAGAAAGTCGCTGATGCTGATAGTTACGCTCGACGTCAGCTCGGGGACGTCAGCTACGACTGAACCGGTTTCGGAACCGGCTTTGGTCTTGATTCCTTTTACTTCGTTAAGTGTTTTGCCTATGCACCATTGCGCGAATGCGTCAGCCTGCTGATACCATTCTTTGCCTATCGGCGACTGTTTACCCATTCCGTAATTCTCTTTAAGTTCGTTTTTCGATTGAACAGGAGCCGTCAAATCGGTTGTCAGTGCGCCTGTCGCGTCGAAATTGATTTTGCTCTGAACAGCGTCGATTGAACATTTCTGGATAATACCTTTGGAATCCAAAGTAACATCTGCGACATATGAATTTATCTGAACCTGTCCGGCGGCGTCGGCAGTTGCCGCTTTTGAACTGGAGACGTCTGTAACCACCCCGAGTCCTGTTTTGATTGAGCCGTTTCCGCCGCCGCCTCCGCAGCCGGCAAACATTACAGCAGTAAATACTGCTATTAAAATTAATGCTGTAAATCTTTTCATATTAAAATACTCCTGCATATTTATTAATTTTTATATAATTATTTATTATATTATATCATATTTGTGAAATATAATACTGTTGTAAATATAACAAAATATATATTAATTATGAAAATATGAAATACTTCTTCATTGACAGCCGTGCGTCTTTCGCAAGGTTCAGTTTCTTGTATGGCATCTTTGAAATTGAGGCATGAACATCGCATAACCTTTGCTTCCTGTATTCACGATTATTATATAATTCATATATAATTACTACGATATAGTATATATCAATATTATATCTTTGTCAATACATAAAAAATATTTTATAAATATCGTAAAAAATGTTGAAATCAAATTTTTACTTGATTTTCTATAAATCATGTAGTATAATTAGAAAGTAAGAAAACAAAAACGTAGATAGAAAGGCAGAATCGTATGAAAATATCGACAAAAGGCAGATACGCGCTCAGAATGATGGTTGAGATAGCGGAGCATGAGGCAAACGAATGGGTTACGATAAAAGAAATTTCCGAACGTCAGGGCATATCAATAAAATATTTGGAGCAGATTGTGACGAATCTAACGCGCGCAGGTTTACTCCGAAGCGAAAGGGGTCCGCAGGGCGGCTATATGCTGACAAAAACGCCCGAGCAATATACGGCTGGTGAAATACTGCGCGTTATTGAGGGGAAATTGGCTCCGGTGGCGTGTTTGGACGGGGATATAAACAAATGCGAGCGTAAGGAGACATGTCGTACGATTAACTTTTGGATGGGGCTATACAAAGTAATTGACGACTATGTGGATTCAGTTACTTTGCAGGATTTAATCAGGAATACAGAAACCGAATCTGAGGGGAATTTTTCAATTTAAAAATTTTTTCAAATTTCAAATAAATGTATTGACAAAAACATAACATTGGTATATACTATATCATAGTAATCATATGTGAATTATATATTAAATGGAAGAGGTATTATTGTATGATCAGAAAAACGATAGGCGTTTTAGTTGGGAGCATGCGCCGTGATTCATTCAGCAAAAAGGTTGCTCAGTATTTGTCCGACTTATTAGAGATACAATTTGACGTTAAATTCTTAGACATATCCAGTCTCGCGATGTACAACCAGGATTTAGACAACAACAGCAATATACCGCCCGAGTGGCAGCAGCTTCGTCAGGAAGTCAAGGCAGTGGACGCTGTGCTGTTTGTTACGCCGGAATACAACCGGTCTATGCCTGCCGTTCTGAAAAATGCGCTGGACATTGCTTCGCGCCCTTACGGCGCGAATGCCTGGAATGGCAAACCCGGCGCGGTCGTCAGCGTTTCGCCCGGAAATATAGGAGCGTTTGGCGCAAACCATCATCTTCGGCAAACAGCCGCCTGTCTGAACATAAATATGATGCAGCAGCCGGAGGCGTACATCGGAGGTATCGTTAACGCGGTGAACGCTGACGGCGTATCCGACAAACGCGCGCAGGATTTTCTGCGACAGTTCGCCGATGCTTTTGCCGAATGGGTTAATAAACTTACGGTTTGAATATCGGCAGAATAAAACAAGGATATAAATTAAACTATCAAAGTAATTATATCAGAAAGGAA
>WQYZ01000008.1 GCA_009780985.1 Oscillospiraceae bacterium
ACAGAATACGACGGCTGGTCGTCAAACGGGAATTATTTCTAAAATAAATAAGCTGGCGCACAAAGGATTCACTAGGTCCAATTCGCCAGCTCATTTTAACTTTTTTCGCATAGACTTAGACAAATTTTGAGCGTTATACTTATAACTTTGGTATAGAAGAAAACTTGAATATTCTTCAGTAAGTCGTAATTTTGATCTGGAAAGCGATTATACTTTCATCATGTTCCGGTCTGTATGGTTCTATTAAATTTATGTTATCTCTAATTATCCGAATATTATTTTTATTTCACTATATTCTTAAGCCGTCTGTTTCGAAGTTTGAGATACAGTTTAGGCGTTCTGTTGATTAACAGACTTTTCAGAGATCTATACATACCAGATTTCCTGTCTGCCCACCAGACTAAAAATCTTCTCGGCGTCAACGGTCCGATAAAAACAAAGTCATAATATTTTTCAAGCGGTTTGCCGATAAATTTCGGCAGTTTTTCGCATCTTTTGTAACGTTTTATATATTTCATGAAATAATTTGACGCGTATAAAACTTCGTGCTCCTTGAAATCGTTCTGTTTTAACGGCACGCGGCAGTCGGCGGGGATAACGTCCGGCACAAATCCTGCGTCTTTCGCTATATCATGCAGAACGGTCATCGGGTACGGATAAAATATATTCGGAATTATCTTATCGGGATTTAATTTCACATTTAGTTTTATGGTTTTGAGGGCTTTCGCAAGATTTTCATGCGGAAGTCCGACTATGTTGTAAGTCAGCGACGTTATGCCGTATTTGTGAAACCATGAGAAAGCATTTATCATCTGTTCGTCCGTCATCATGCGTTTAAGATATTTAGTGCGGATTTCATAGTCGCCGGATTCCACTCCGACGTCTATCAGATAACACCCGGCTTCTTTCATTTTTCTGACAGTATCTTCCGTCAATAAATCAAGGCGCAGATTGCATGTAAACGGTCTGTGGATTTTTGCTTTATACAAGTCCATAAATTTATTGAACCAGTCAGATTTCGGGAACATATTGAAAATAGCGTCCCTGAAATTTATATACTCGATTTCCGGGTGCAGTTCCAAGAGTTTTTCGAGATATGCTATGCCGTTTTCCGCGCTTCTGAAACGCGTGTATTTGTTCTTGTTGGGATAGACGTTGCGGAACTGCGAATTGCCGCAGTAAGTGCATGAGAAAACACAGCCGCGGCTCATCATTACGATAGCCGTTTTTATTTTTGTCGTTTCAAGATTCTTGAAGTCGAACAAATTAAAATCGGGAATCGGCAGTTGGTCTAAATCTTCAAGCAGGGGCATAACCGGATTTTTTTTGACAGACTCGTCCGGCATTTTGAAATACATGCTCTGCACGTTGGTGTAATCTTCCCCAGCTTTGATTTTGTTGCAAAAATCGAGCGTGGGATATTCCCCCTCGCCGATCATAACCGCGTCCACGCCCTCAGCCGCGATAACCTCGTCCGGGACGAGCGTTATATGATAACCTCCGCAATATATAAAACTGTCCGGCAGAACTTCTTTAGTCCATTTCACCAACTTTTGACATGAATCAAATATAGTGGTTCTGACCGAAAATCCTATAATATCGCAGCCGAACTCTTTTATTTTATTTTTAAACTCGTTTTCTTCATGGTCGTGGTGCATATGAAAAAGTTTGCAATCGTGACCTCCCGCTTTAACGACGGCTGAAATAGAGGCAAGTCCCTCGCTGTAATTCCCGCCGTTTGATTTGTTGTATGCGTCGCCCTCGTAATAGTCCGGGTAGACGAATAAAATTCTGACCTGCTCCTGATTTTTTGCGTAATCTTTCAAATTAATGCTCCTCTTGGCTTTATATTTTTAATTTATTCTCGCTGTTCAGTTTAACAATTTTTATCCAATCAATAGAACCGTCGTCTAAAAAATATGTATTTAAAAATTCGCGGCTGAACTTATTTATCACTTTTGCGTATTCTATATTAAAATCTTCATTTCTTTCCTTAGCTTTATATCCTAAAGGTTCAATTATTGACAAATAAAAATCTGAATCATCTGATATAAACTCCCAAAATGCCTGTCCGCATAATTTATAATAATCTCCTTTGTCTTTATACTGCTTATTATCTTTTCCGTAACAGCAACCATTTATCGCAATAATTTTTATATCCGTTTTGTAATTTTGAGTAATAAAACGCTTTTTCGCTAAATTAAAGTACTCAATCATTTGTTGTTTTTGACTTTTATTACTCCAATTAGGTCCCGATTTTATAGAAATAATATATCGAGTTTTATTTTTATCGTCTGTAATTTCTAAATCTATACCATCTGCCATTGATTTTTGTGCATTATTTTCCCAACATAGATAAGCAACACCTATTGCAATTTGTTCTAAAACGCCTCCGAACATAGTTTCTTCCTGAGATGATAAATAAGCATCTGTAATAGATTTTATCAATTCTTCACTCGTCTGTATATTTTTAGCTTTATACAAATATAAATTTTTTCTTTTCAAAACATCTGTCAATTTTAATTTATTCAAAGATTCCAATCTGCTTTTGTGAAAATCGTTAATACCAGACTCTATTAAATTATTTATTTTTTCTATGTCCATATTATTCTACCGCTTTTATTAAACTATATTGATACTGCTCTGTATTTTCCAAATTGCTTTCGCTTAAATCGCAGTATTCCCGCACTATATCAATGCCGATATAATTCCTGCCCAACTTTTTTGCCGCGACTGCAGTTGTCCCCGAACCTGAAAACGGGTCTAAAACTAAATCGTTTTCTTTTGTAAACAACTTTATAAACCAAGACGGCAATTCTTCGGGAAATGCCGCGCTGTGATTTTTATTGGAACATTCAGTCGCTAAATATAATACATTCGTAGGATAAACTGTGTCTTTATTCATCCAGTTTGCGATTTTTTTACCGAAACCGCTGTTATTTTTCGTTTCGTCGCGCACTAAATCAGTTTCGCTCAGATTTTTTAATCTTGACTGCGCCCATGAACCTATCGGCACTTTCACTGCGTCCTGATACATTGCGAAATTCTTGCTTTTATTAAACTGCAGACACCGTTCCCACGAATCTCTGAATCTGTTCGACCATTTACCCGGGAAACAATTTTTCTTGTGCCAGATAAATTCTTCCGTCCAAAACCAGCCCTGCTTACGCATTTCGAGTATCAACTCCAAAACATACGTGCTTCTCTCTCCATCCACAACTTTTTCTTTTATATTTAATATAAACGTCCCGGTATTTTTTAATATTCTCAATATTTCAGCCGATATTGGCAAAAACCATTCGACATATTTATCGGGCGGAATCCCGCCGTAAGTATTTTTGCGGTTATCGGCATACGGAGGCGATGTGACGATTAAATCAACGCAATTATCAGGCAGTTCTTTCATAATATCTAAGCAGTCGCCGCACATAATTTTATTCAAATCCAATGTTTTCATATCGCGCCCCTACATCAACAAAATAATCAATTCGCCCTTGTCGTCCGCGCCCAAAGAAAACATGATATTTTTCCTGTCCCTGCTTTCGATTATCAGATTAGCCATCTTGTCCTCGACGTCCGTCTGAATCAGTCTGCGCAGATTGCGCGCGCCGTACTTCTTGCTGTACGCTTTTTTCGCAAGTATTTTCGCCGCGTCTTCAGTAAAGATAAACTTTATATTCTTCTCATCTAACGCTTTCTTTAAGTCATTGAGCATAATCTTGGAAATTTCGGCAAAATTGTCCTCGCTTAATGAATTGAAAGTGACAATTTCGTCAACCCTATTCAGAAATTCAGGACGCAAAAAATCCGCCAATGCTTTCTGCGTTTTATTTTCCGTTGATTTTTTTTCGCTCTCGGCAAATCCGAGAGACCCTATATTTAAATTTGAACCCGCGTTTGTCGTCATAACTATTATAGTATTCTCAAAATTCACTTCGCGCCCGTGCGCGTCTGTGATTCTTCCGTCGTCAAGTATCTGCAATAATATATTCATTACGTCCGGGTGGGCTTTTTCTATTTCGTCAAACAATATAACAGAATATGGCTTGCGTCTGATTTTTTCCGTAAGCTGCCCCGCTTCGTCGTATCCCACGTATCCCGGAGGCGCGCCAATTATTCTCGACACGGCAAATTTTTCCATAAATTCGGACATATCGAGCCTTATCAAAGACTCGGGACTGTCAAATAAATCCATGGCGAGGGTTCTCACCAATTCGGTTTTCCCTACCCCCGTAGGACCCGCGAATATAAACGATACTGGTTTTCTTTTGTATGATATTCCCACGCGCGAACGTTTAACCGCTCTCACAACCGCGTCGATTGCCTCGTCCTGACCGACTAATCTTGCTTTCAGGCGGGTTTCTAAACCGTTGAGCCGCTCAAATTCGTTTTCGTTTATGCTGCTTGCGGGAATACCCGTCCATTTTTCTATTACATGGGCTAAATCTTCTGTTTTAAGTTCGATATTGTCTCTTGATTTTGAAAGCTCGTCAAATTCCTGCATCAAATTAAGTTTTTTCGCTTTCAAATCCGCCAATTTATGATATATTTCGGCTTTTCCGACATCGTCTTCAGGAATATTATTGCCGGATTCTATAGATTCTATCTCGCCGTTTATTTCCGCCAGCAAATCTGTAAGCCGTTCGAGCTTTTCTATTTCTTTTGAATGAACCACTACGTACGCCGATGCTTCGTCTATCAAATCTATTGCTTTATCCGGCAGAAATCTGTCGGTTATATACCGCTCCGATAAAATAACGGCTTTTTTTACAGTATTTTTAGAAATTTTTATCCCGTGAAAATTTTCGTAATATTCTTTTACGGCAGCCACCATTTCCACGCTTTCGTCTATAGACGGCTCTTTCACTATAATCGGCTGAAATCTTCTTTCGAGAGCCGAATCTTTTTCTATAAATCTTCTGTACTCTCCTAAAGTCGTCGCGCCGATAACCTGAATATCACCTCTTGAAAGCGCGGGTTTTAATATATTCGCCGCATTCATCGAACCTTCGGCGTCTCCCGCGCCGACGATTGTGTGAACCTCGTCGATTACCAGAATTATGTTGCCGAGTCTCTTTATTTCTTCTATAAGCCCTTTCATCCTGCTTTCAAATTGTCCCCTGAACTGGGTGCCGGCAACAAGACCCGTCAGGTCCAGCATATGAATCTCTTTCTTCTCAAGACGCGCGGGAGCTGTGCCGTTTGCGATCTTTACGGCTAATGCCTCGGCGATTGCAGTTTTGCCGACCCCGGGTTCTCCTATCAGACACGGATTGTTTTTCTGTCTTCTGCACAGAATTTGTATAATCCTTTCTATTTCCTTTTCTCTGCCGATTATTTTGTCGAGTTTTCCCTCTCTTGCCCTCTGAGTCAGGTCTATGCAGAAAGCCTCGAGATTTTTTCGTTTGGGGTTTGGCTTTTTATCTTTTTCCTGACGTTCTTTGTCTTTTTCCCGTTCTTTCTCCCTAGATGTATTGTCATTGCTTCTGTCCTGGGATTTTCCCGAAGAGAATAAAGACTGAGGCAGCAGCGTTGAAACATTTAATCCCGGGAAACTATCGTCGTCGCCGGCATCGTCATTGCCGTCAAGTTCGGGGTTCATACCGAACGGGAATAATCCCCCGCTTTTTGTTATATTATTCAGCTCGTCGCTCATAGAATCAATATCTTCGTCGCTTATCCCCAGTTTGTCAAGCATATCAATTACGTAGGGGATTTTAAGCTCTTTTGCGCAGACAAGACATATTCCCTCGGTTTTTGTGGTCGTCCCCGTTTGTTGGGCTACCATGAAAAAAGCCGGTCTTTTTTTGCATCTGTCGCATAGTCTGTCAAATAAATTCATATTCTACTCCTGTATATATTATATATTAATTATATTAACTCTCTTATTCTATATTCTTTATAGTTTCCCCGATTTCTTGAGTTCTGCATTTATATGCAGAGTGTCGATTATATACATTACCATCGAAAGCAACGCCAGCATTAAAGCCAAAGTAAATAATACGACATAAATTACAACGCTTACGTTTAAATTGAACAGTTTAAATATAAAAACCGCAAAAGCGATAGCATAAAAAACCGCCGTCGTACCTTTGCCGTACCAGTTTGACTTAACCGTCATTTTTATCTTCTTCAAAACAATAATTCCGCCGCATATCATAAACAGTTCCCTGAACACAAACAGAACCACAAGCCACCACGGAATAAAACCTTTTACAGTGAAACACACGAGCACTGAACATTGCATGAATTTGTCCGCAAGAGGATCAAGCAGTTTTCCCGTGTTTGTAATCCAGTTAAATCTTCGCGCCAAAAACCCGTCCACTATATCTGTAAGCCCCGCCAGAAGATATATGCAGAGCGACAAATATATTCTCTCATAATAACCGAAAAATAAATATATGAACAACGGAACCATCATAATTCTTATTACGGACAGTATGTTAGGGATATATTTTAATTTTATAAACTGCATAAAATATGTGTTCCTTAAAAAACTAATAAAATAAAAATTAACCAACGTTTTAGAATTATATTTAATAAATCATTATATCATAAAAATATTTATTTTTCACGACATAATTAAAAATTATTATTTATTTTACAAATAATACGCAACTTTTATCAACTTCGCGCAGTTCCCATAAATTCGCTGTCGACGAATTTGGCACGGAACAAGCAGAAGTTGATTATAGCAATATTTATTAAAACAAACTTAATATATAATCTAAGGGCGAATGTTCGTAAAACCATTTAAAGAAAATCGAGCTGTTTATTACATCCGCAGACGAGCTTATCGCGTTCTGCGCGACAAAATAGGGGAGAGCATAAGATGCGAGAAATACGAATATATAGCACAGCGCAATCCCATATAAGAACCCGAGTAAAATCCCCCCGGTTCTGTTGATTATATTAAGTCCGGGAAGTTTTGCAATTCTGTCTATCATCAGTACGACTATTTTCAGAACTATATATGCGGCAATCAATATCGCGGCAAACGCTATAAAATAGGATATGCTGCGGGCGAGCGGTTCGACTATATTATCAGCTACAAACTTATTCAGTTCGTCCCCGGTCTTTGACGCCGCGTCCGTTATCAGTTTTTGAATGTCGGGCAGATTAAAGCCGTATCCTTTCAGCATCGTCACAAAATTGTCCGGTGGATTGGGATTTGTCACAAGAGAGTGTAAATTTATATTCCGCGTCAGAAAACCTTCTATCTGGGTTACCGCTTTAGCCGCAAAATTCGGCTGTATAAAACGCGTATAGATATAATCCGAGAAAGGCGTACTTAGAGTTTTCGCCGCCCAAAAAGCGATGATAAACGAGAGAAAACTCATCACAGTTCTCACGAAGCCCCTGCTGTATCCTATATATACGCAGAAAATAATTATGCCTATTATTATAACATCCAATATAATGTTCATACTAATTACTTTACCCCTTTTATCCCACTTTAAATCAAATTAACAGTTCTTAAAACAAAATTTTATCCACCCGTATTCGCGTAAGGAACGGATTAATCCGTTCCGGACCGTATGAATGCGTTACCTATGAATCCGTGTTATCCGTGCTGTCCGTATTTTGTCTGACGTCTGCTTTTATTATATTTATTTTTACAAGCCCCGATAAAAATATATTTTTATCGTTTGCATAAACTATACAGTCCGTGGTGTCATCGTACTGATTTGTGACAAGTTCAAAAATCTTTTGCTTTATATCGACTTTATATAATCCCGTCCGTGCTAAAAAATATAGAAAATTATTGTCTTCGGAAAATTTTATATCCATGATTTCCGATGACACTACATTGTCGTACAAAACGTTTCCCGAGGCGTCGAAAATCAAAATCCTGCTGTCGCTTCCCAGTGTCTTTTCATTCAGCACGACAGCAGAATAGTTTGCCGTCAGCAGCATAGACTGTATTTTCCTGTACGCAAAATTATAACTTGACACCTCGTCGCCGTCCGTATTGTAAAATTTAATCTCGTTTTCCAATACCGCGCAGAATCCGTTTAAATTCAGTTTAACTCCGTAAGGCTGTTCTCCGACAACAGATATTGTTTTCTTTACCTCTTCGGAATTTGTCTGATACATCGTAATCGTACTGACATAATCGCCGTTTGCCGCAGAGAATCCCGCGGTGACAAGATTTTTCGCATTGTCGTCTATATCTGCGTCGACGATATAATCTTTGTAAAAAAAGCACCTGTATATTTCGTTAAAGCCGCTGTCCATGACTTTCACTGCAGACTTATAACCCGGTTCTGTAGTCACGTAAACGACGTTGCCTTTATCCGTTATTTTCGCATTATACACAGGCGTATCGCCTGTATACTGATATACCTGCGAAAAAGAATTGAATATGTCGAGTTTATTTGCGCCTAAGTCGTATGTAAGTATGTACTGGTTTGACGCGTCCAGAACGGGATTTGAATACGTAAGCGTTTGATTATAGTTCTTTCTGCCGTTTACGTCGTATATTCCAATTTTGGTTCTCTCAAGAACGACTATATTGTTTCTGTAATAGCATACGGATGAGGCGTCGTCAAATTCTGCCGGGAATTCGGATTTTGACGGATTTGTTGAATTTTGTATATCGATATATCTTAAAAGATAACTGATATTGTCGAGCGTAATCTGTTTTGAATTCAATATCAGTTCAATCAGGACAAACAAAATAAGCACGACAAGCAAAAGCCATTTCGCCCATTTGAATCCGTCTGCAAGACTAAGATAATGCTGGTTTATACCGTTTGGTTCAACGCGCGGCTTTTTGATTTGTCTGATTTTACCGGTTTTGTTATCTTTAATCATATTTTTCAGCCTTATTTGTATTTTTATTATAATTTTCTATTTTTTCCCAATAACCGGTTTTATCCATATATTCTATCTTGTTTAAATATAATCCACAGGGAGGCAGGGTTCTTCCGGCTCTGCTTCTGTCCCGTGAAGTTATTATATCCGGCAGGTCGCGCAAATCTATTTTGCCCTCGCTGACTTCGACAAGAGTGCCCGCGATTATTCGCGCCATTTTATATAAAAATCCGTTTGCCGACATATATATGTTTATTATATTATTACCACTGCCTGTGACTTCGGATTCTATACCGATTTTATATACGATTCTCACTGCCTCATCTGCGGGAATATCGGATTTATCTCCCATAAAACACGCAAAATTGTGTTCGCCCAAAATATATTTCGACGCTTCCCGCATTTTATTTACATCAAGCGGTTTATAATAATGCAACGCTTTCCCGAGATAAAACGGGTCTTTATATTTATCGTTCTGTATTTTGTAGATATATTCTTTTGTTTCAATATAATACCGCGAATGAAAGTCTTTGTCAACCTCTTTTGCGTCAGTCACGGCAATTTTTATTTCACGCGATATAAAATAACGGTTTATTGCGTTTGGCAGTCTGCCTGTATCAAAATCGCTCCGTATATCCAGATGACAGCAATATCCGTATGCGTGAACTCCCGCGTCTGTGCGTCCGCAGCCGGAAATCCCAAGCCGCTCGCCGAACACGGACTGTACTGCGTCCTGCAAAGTCTGCTGGACCGTATTTCCGCCGTTCTGCGCCTGCCAGCCGTAGAATTTTTCGCCGTCGAACCGGATTGTCAGAAGGATTCTTTTTGTTTTTGTATATTGCGGCGAACCAATTTCGCCTTCAGGCGAAATTATGTCGCCGCGCTCTACAGTTGGTGTTTCCATGTTTTTACACACTCATCTTTTAAAAAATTGTATAAATCGTCGATTATAAGTTCATCGTCGAAAATATTCAACGTGTCGTAATACTTCTTTTTGCCCTCATCATATATAATTATCGGCGGGTGATTATGAGTCATAAGAAAATAATTCATTAATGTTCTGCCGACTCTGCCGTTTCCGTCCGCAAACAGGATTTTGAAATTGTGCAGGTATTTATCTATGTCGGATTCTTTGGATATGTTGTAGGATTGCCATTTTTCGAGTATTTTTTCGTATTCTTGTAAAATTTAAATCATTCCTCCGCAAGAAATATCTGATTATCTTTTATATAACGCAGTTTATGGTCATATCTACCGACGAAAAATAAACAATCATCGCCATATGCCAATTCGATCTGGATTTTTCCGTCAAGCGATATTTTAATATTGGGAACATAAATCTCGTATGACGCATAATCGCCGAGAATAAATTTTTTAAAATATACTCCGTCTTCTGTGACAGCTATTAAATTAACTCTCTCGTCGTCCGGAATTTGATAAATTACTTCCCTTTCGGCGTTTACGCTTAATTTATTTCGTATTATTTCTTGATGTGCGTTGTCAATATCATCCCCGTATCCCATTTCATAATAAGCGTATCCGTTTGATATTACCATAAAAAAGTTATACCAACTCAAATCATCCCAGATATATGTGTATATTTTGAACAATTTTTCCCTTGTGCCCATGTTATTGTCCTTAAAGTCTTTGTAAGTCATTCGCGACACATAACATAAGTTTGCGGGAACGCCGTTAAACTCTGTTGATTCTTCTATGTCATTGCGGAATATTGCGTAAACATACTTATCGTCGTTTCCGACGACATAATAAAAATCGCTTATGTCGCCAGAACTTTCTTTATCAGAACCATCAAGGTTCATCTGGAATACTTGGCTGTAAAAAGCAAGCGGATATAATTTATCTTCAAAAATCCAATAAATATCCCTGCTATATGCTAATATCAGTTCCGGCTCGCTGTCAGGCTCGCCCAAATTAACCCTGTATAAACCGCCTTTTTCCGCCATAAAATATAGATAATTTCTATATACATTTAAATTATAACCGCTGTATTTTAGTTCAGTCACAGACATATCTTTTTTGTTCATTCGTGTAATATTTTTTGCTCCGTATTCGCCATAATAAATATAATTTTCATCTTCGCAGACCGTATTGTGCAAATATATACTGTTGTTCGGGTCGTTTCCAGTCATCAATAATTTATCGCCGCTTGAACCTGAACATGAAATTAACAGTAAAGAAAATATAAAAAATGC
Source organism: Oscillospiraceae bacterium (assembly GCA_009780985.1). Lineage (GTDB taxonomy): Bacteria > Bacillota > Clostridia > Oscillospirales > WRJC01 > WRJC01. The sequence continues at coordinate 11,031 of WQYZ01000008.1, forward strand.
AAGAGTAAAAAAAGCTGATTTTTTAATCATAACAAAAACCTCTTTGATACAATCACACCCGCCAATAGCACGCCGGACAGAACAAACGCCGCCAAATCGTTGAAATTGTAATGTAACTGCTTCATCTTAGTGCGACCCTCGCCGCCTCTGTAACATCTGCATTCCATTGCCGTCGCAAGCTCGTCGGCGCGCCTGAACGCCGAGATTATCAATGGAATCAAAACAGGTACGAGAGCTTTCGCCCTCTTTAATATATTGCCGGAATAAAAGTCCGCGCCTCTGGCTTTCTGCGCGTTTATTATCTTCTCCGTCTCGTCAATAAGCGTGGGGATAAACCGTAAAGCAATCGTCATCATCATGGCAAATTCATGCACGGGAATTTTTATCTTCTTCAACGGCGATAACAGCCGTTCTATCGCGTCTGTCAACATTGTCGGCGACGTTGTGTATGTGATAAACACCGACGTCGCGGATACCAGACTAACTATGCGTATAACCATGAATACCGCGTATAAAATCCCGTCAGCATAAACTTTTATAAACCATAAAGAAAACAGCAAAGTCTCCCCGCCAGTCATAAAGATATTTATCACAACCGTAAATATTATGATAAAAAGCAGAGGTTTAAGAGCTTTTAATATTACTATAAACGGTATATCCGACAAAAATATTATAATTATGTTTATTATAAAAACTATTATCAAAGTATAGATATTTGAAGCTAAAAAAATCGTTGTGATATAGATTATAGTGATAATAATTTTCATACGGGGATCGAGTTTATGAATTATTGAATCTCCCGGGAAATACTGCCCGAGAGTTATATCTGATAGCATTTGTTAAATCTTATCCCCCTAAAAGTTTAATAATTTCGTCTTTTGCCCTGTCGAGATTATACACGCTTTTGTTCACGTCTAATCCCCGCCTGTCGAGTTCTAAAAACAAATTTGTAATCTGCGGGACAGCCAGTCCAGCCTGTGTTAAAACTTCGGCTTGGGAAAAAATTTCTTCGACCGACCCGTACATATATGATTTCGCGTCTTTTAAAACGTGCACTTTATCCGCGTATTTCGCCATATCTTCCATCGAGTGCGAAATCATAATCATAGTTTTTTTAGTTATCTTCTGGTATTCGCACAAGCCGCCGAGTATTTCCTCGCGTCCGCGCGGATCGAGACCCGCCGCAGGCTCGTCTAAAATCAATACGGGCGGATCCATTGCTATAACTCCGGCGATAGCGACCCTGCGTCTTTGACCGCCTGACAGCTCAAAAGGACTTGCTTCGAAAAGACTTTCGGGAATCCCCGCAAATTCCGACGCTTCCCTGACTTTGCCGTCAATTTCCTGTTTTGACAGTCCCATATTTGTCGGACCGTATGCTATATCTTTATAAACAGTTTCTTCAAAAAGCTGATATTCGGGATACTGAAATATAATTCCGGCTTTGAATTTCATCTTTTCGGAATTTTGCCGGTTTGATTTCTTTGCCCCGCGTATTTTGCGCTTTTTACCGGTTTCGTCTTCTTCTTCGGCGGCTTTGTACGTTTCTTCGCCGTCCATGAATATACTGCCGGAAGTCGGTCGCAACAGCCCGCATATCAGCAGCGCGAGCGTTGATTTGCCCGAACCTGTGTGCCCGATTAATCCGGTGATTAATTCTTTTTCTATCACTATGTTTATATTGTCGAGCGCGATTTTTTCAAACGGCGTGTTCCTGCCGTATATATACGATAAATTCTTACATTCTATACGCATTTACGATTTCTCTTTCTGCTTTTTGTCTTTTTTGCCGAAACTAATTTTCGACTCTGTGCCGTTTACAAGACGCACAATATTCTCCCTATGTAAGTATACAATAAAAAGCGTAATCAATATTGCAATCAAGTCGTGAAGTCCGAAGCCTGTCATTTGGTTTAAAGTAAACGGGTAGATTAAAACGCTCATAATTGAGCCTAAAGAAATAAATTTAGTAATAGCCACTATGCCAATAAATATAACTATCAGGATTGCGAAAACAAGCGGTTCCGTGCATAAGACCATAACGGCGGTCGCGACAACGCCTTTGCCGCCTTTAAATCTGTAATAAATCGGGAAAGCGTGTCCGATTATGCTTGCTAAACCGCCGAAATACATTCCGGCAAACCCCATATATGATACTAAACCCGGTATTTGATTTAAGTCGGGGATATTATTTCCGTAAACTTCCTGCAGGTGGATTGCAAGCCGCGCGGTATTCTGATAAATCACGCCGTCTTGGGTATAGAAAGCGGTATTGTGAGTCCCCAGAAACAGTGCGCCGATATATACGGCGACCACAGTTTTTAATCCGTCGCCGAGAAAAGTTGCGGCGGCTGGGATTTTTCCGTAAGTGCGCAGCATATTTGTCGCTCCCGCGTTTTTGCTTCCGTGTTTGCGTATGTCGTCATGATATACGACTTTTGATATAATCACGCCGAAATTCAGACTTCCCAGAAGATAGCCGATTATAATAACTACGAAATAACTGATTACTATATGAATATTGCTTCCGGGATAAAATTTATTGCACAAACCAAACTCGAACAATTCACCCATAATTATCACCTTATAAAAATATATAATATAACCAGTTTATATTATATACTATTTTTTTTGATATTACAAGCCGAAAATAAAACTGAAAAATAAAATAAATAAAAATTTTTATAAAAAACATCAAGCATTTTTATTCCGTATATATACTTTATAGTATGATTGCAATCGAAAATAAAAAACACACAGTGTATATTAAAACGCGGGAGTTGATAAAATTTGGATGCATATGTGAGTGAAAAAGATTTTGAGAATATCGTAAATCAAAATAAGCTGATAGTATACTCGACGGTTCTTGCGAATTTGTATTATGCCGCCGAAGTTGACGATATTGTGCAGGAAACTTTTATCTATGCTTATTATAATTTTCAAACGCTCCGGGACGTCTCAAAACTCACGGGCTGGCTTTGCGGCATTGCGAGAAACAAATCGCGCACTTTCAACAAAAAGCGCGGCAGAACAGTATATATAGATGATGTTCAGAGCGATGTTGAAACATCGTTGGTTGAATCGGTCGAGGAGATTGTCATAGAAAATTATAACCGTGCCGAAATTACGAGAGGTATTCTCACGCTGTCGGAAAAACTGCGCGAAACCGTGACGCTCTATTACATAGGCGAAAAGTCCACAAAAGAAATCGCGGAAATATTATCGATTCCCGAGGGCACCGTAAGATTCAGGCTCGCGGAAGCCCGTAAAAAATTAAAACAGGAATTAAAGGAGTTAGTGAATATTATGTCAACAGAGAAAAAAGAAATTGCGGATAACGAGTTATACGCAAAAGTTCAGGAAAATATTGATAAAGCGAGAGAATATCTTTATAAACAGCACTTGCCGCAAAAAGCGTCTGAATTGTGCGACGAAACAATAGAAATGATAAGCAATTTTAAGCCTTTGGAAAAAGGCGGAGAGATAGAGCCTTATCAACTTCTGTATAATTTGTACTATGCAAAAGCTGATTCATTGATTGGGGTTGGACGGATTCCAGCACTTGACTATTATAAAAAAGCATTGGAAGTAGTGGCGCAATCTGGTGATTTAAAATGGATGGCACGGGAATATCAAAATTATGCGACACATCTCAGTAATGCAAAAAGAGAAAAATCTCTTGTTTTGGAATATCATAAAAAAGCTATTGACTTCGCAAAACAAAGCGGTGATGAAATGATTTATGTAAATAATCTTGCATCATTTGCAAACGACATGAGCGAGGTAAGGGACAGCGACAGAGGTTTACCGCAATTAGAAGAAGTGTTGAAATATAAAGACAAATTATTACAAAATGAACAAACATATAATACATACTTTATATCACACGGATTAGATAATGCTTTATCAGCAGTAAAAGAAAAAGGTCATCTGCATGATGTGGATTATTTATTTTCTGCTTCGATAAAAGCACATAAAGACGGGAATATTTTTCAATCATATTCATTTTGCACAGATTATACGCCAGCTAAATTTTCACCTATCTTTAAAAATATACCCGACAACATTTGCGATGGATATAAAATTGAATGGGAAAGCAATTCATGGTTTACGTACAACACGATAAAAACAACGCAGGAAGTCGTAAGCATGAATGAAGAAATTACCGTTTCGGGTGAAAAATTTTATAACTGTATTCATATACGAGAAACTGCCGTATTAAATGACGACGAAAATGATACAAGCAGAGGCACTGAATTAAACAAACTTCTTAACGGGACAACAGATATATGGTATGCACCAAACGTAGGTATTGTAAAACATGATTTTGCTGCCATAAACGGTTCAAAATTTTCTATAGAGTTGAGCGAATATACTATCAATAATAAAAACGAAGATGAAACCGACTTGAAAAAGAAATATTTCCCTGTAGCATTAGGAAATAAATGGAGATATGTGTCGAATGGAGATACATGTCGCGGACTTCTCGGAGAACATACGCCCTCGCCGGATGAGTATGAATACGATAATTTATATGAAACATTGTTTGAGGAAAGCGGCAATTATTATATTTCTTATTGGTGTTATGCTTACAAAAAATAACCAACTGTTAATGCCAATACAAATTAAAATAACGCAAAGAATTTTCGCCAAAGCCCTCTTTAGTAAAGAGGGTGTCACGCGAGAAACCAGTAAAAACCTATAATATAACCTTAAACCGCGTGACGGGTGTTTTGTTAAAAGACAGGGAACAAAACACCCGTCGTCGTGTTCCTCGCTGCCGCTCGGCGACGCCACCCTCTTTACTAAAGAGGGCTTTGGCGAAACCGCCGTTTTTGGCTTCTTGACTTATATATCCTCATGGCTGCGGTTTTTGATTATAAATCTGATAGGCGTGCCGCCGAAACCGAATGTCTCGCGCAGTTGGTTTTCGATATAACGCTGATACGAAAAATGGAACAGCTCCGCGTCGTTGACAAACAACACAAATACCGGAGGTTTTGTCCCTGTCTGCGTCATGTAATAGATTTTCAGCCGCCTGCCTTTGTCGCTCGGAGGCTGCGTTTTCGCTATTGCGTCGCTCAGAACATCGTTTAACGCGCCTGTTGTTATTCGCTTTGACGATTCGGCGTAGACGGAATTTATAAGCTCAAAAATCTTCGTCACTCTCTGCCCCGTTTTTGCCGAGACAAATATTTCCGGGACATATTTCATATATGCAAACGCGGTTTTTATATCGTCCGTGAATTTTTTTGTCGTCGAGTTGTCTTTTTCTATCAAATCCCATTTGTTCACGACAATTATCGATGCTTTTCCGGCTTCGTGGGATAACCCCGCGATTCTCTCGTCGTGGAAAGTCACGCCTTCTTCCGCGTCTATCATAATTAAGCAAACGTCGGCTCGCTCAACCGCCGATTTTGAGCGCAGAACGCTGTATTTTTCGATATTGTCGCTGATTTTGTTCTGACGGCGTATCCCGGCTGTGTCGATAAAAATATATCTGCCGTGTTCGTTTTCAAAATACTGGTCGATAGAATCTCTTGTAGTTCCCGGAATATCCGTGACAATGACGCGCTCTTCTCCGAGAAATTTGTTTATAATAGAGCTTTTGCCGACATTCGGCTTGCCGATTACAGCGACTTTTATTATATCATTTTTATTTTCGTTTTCGTTTCCATTTGAGTGATTTTCAGAAGTGGCAGTAAATTTAAGCAATTCGACGACTTTATCGAGCAAATCGCCTGTGCCTGTGCCGTGAATTGACGAAACGGCATACGGCTCGCCGAGCCCAAGTTCGTAAAATTCGTAAAATTCCGGCGGGGTATCGCCGACGGAATCGACTTTATTCACGCACAAAACAATAGATTTGCCGCTTTTCAAGAGCATTTCTGCGACGTCCGAATCGTTCGCAGTCACGCCGCTGCGCAAATCCACGACGAATATGATAACATCGGCAATGTCAATCGCGGTTTTTGCCTGTTCGCGCATACTGCGTAAAATCAAATCGTCGGTGTTCGGCTCGATTCCGCCCGTGTCAATCAGCGTAAATTCAACGCCGTTCCAATCGGAATCCGCGTAAATTCTGTCCCTTGTAACTCCCGGGGTATCCTCCACTATAGCGATTCTTTTCCCCGCTATTTTATTAAACAGGGTGCTTTTGCCGACATTCGGTCGTCCTACGACCGCGACTGTCGGCTTTTTGTTGGTGTGGGTGTTCATATTTTGTACCTTTTATATATTTAATACGGCTTTTATAAAATCCTCCGCGTTGTTTTCGACTATGCGCGCCTTGATTTCAAGCGCGTTTTCTATATCTCTGACGCTTGTGTTATCCAAAAACAAATCGCGCTCATATCTTAACATCACGGCGGGGATTAGCAATTCTTCTCCGAGATTATTTTTGTGCGGAAGAAGCTGGTCGATAATATCCCGACCTGTGACAAGCCCCGCAACTGTGATTTCATCGCCGAAAAAATTATTTTTGATTGCATAAACTGTACAGGATAAACTCCCGCACCTTTTGACTATATCGTCCGCGAGGGTTTTGAGCGTCGGATACGCCGCCTCTCCGGTGACGAGGAAAATTTTGCGGGTTTGTTCCCTGCCCTCTTTAGTAAAGAGGGTGCCGTCCGCAGACGGCGGGTGTTTTGTATCATCAAAATCCCTGTAAAAATCGTCGCAGAAACTTCTGAGCATGCCGACGCCGTTTTCATACTGCGGATAATCTTCGTAATAATCGCTGTCGGGGATTTCCAGTTCGGCTTTCAGATAAAGTTCGTCGGCGCAATAGACTATTCTTGAGCCGACGTTTTTCAGATTTTCCTCGCCGAATTTATTGACTTGTTTTATAATATTTTCGCAGTCGGATTTGTCAAACGGCTCAAGTTTACACAAACCGTTTTCTTCTCGGTGTTTAGTCAAACCGCTTGGCACGACGGCTATGCTTTGAATCGAAGACATAGCGCATAAATCCGTGATTGTCCGCTCTAATTCTTTGCCGTCGTTTATATTTTTGCATAAAACAATCTGCGCGTTTATATTTACATTATTTTCGTCTAATTTTTTTATATATTTCAAAACTTCACCCGCGCGTTTATTGTTCATCATTTTCACGCGGAGTTCGGGATTTGTTGTATGAACCGATATATTTACTGGCGATATGCGCATTTTTATAATCCTGGCGATATGCCAATCTTCAAGATTTGTAAGAGTGATGTAATTTCCGTGAAGAAACGACAGTCTTTCGTCGTCGTCTTTGAAATACAGCGTTTCGCGTAAACAATTCTTTGGCAACTGGTCAATAAAACAGAAAATGCATTTGTTTTTACAGCTTTTTTTATTGTCCATTATGTAAGTCTCAAACTCTAAACCAATGTCGTCATACTGCGGTTTTTTTATATCAACAGAAAATACATCTACGTTACGCTTTATTTTTAAATTTATTTTATTTTCAAAAATGTAAAATTTGTAATCCAGAACGTCGTTAATTTCATTGCCGTTTATCGATATTAAAATATCGCCGTCTTGTATGCCGTTTTTCTGCGCGGTAGAATTTTCTGCGACTTGTGAAACTTTTACCATAATCTGACTTTTAGAATTGTGCACCTTTCCCGACCGTAGGGGCGACCCTCGCGGTCGCCCGCGCACCAATCGTAGGTTTTCAACGGGCAACCGCAAGGGTTGCCCCTACACAGCGCGTATTTATCTTAAAATAAATCTTAAGATTCTACTTTTATTATTTCTTTTCCGTTATATTTGCCGCAGGCTTTGCATACTCTATGGGATAATACAAATTCCCCGCATGAGCATTTTACTATACCCGGAGTGGAAAGTTTCCACACGTTGGAACGTCTTTTATCACGTCTTGCTTTTGACGTTTTCTTCTTTGGCACAGCCATTTTATATCACTCCTTTACAATTCACATTTTATATCACAGATTTTGTATTTTGCGTTATTTGAAAAAATCGTCCAATACGGCAAAAGCCGGATTCTTTTCTTTTTTTGGGCATGAACAGTCTCCGTCGTTTAAATCTTTGCCGCATTTCGGACATAACCCCTTGCATTCTTCAGAACAAAGATATCGGAGCGGAACTTCAAGACTTAAAAATTCTCTTATAAAATCAGATATATTTATAATCCCCTCTGTTTCGGTAACGTAATAATCATCGCTTTCTTCCTTATCTTCAGAAACCCCTGCGATATACTTTTCGCCGCGGACTGTAATTGTGTGCGGCGTTTCTTTATTGCACCGGGCACACTCAGCGATGAATTCCGCAGTTATTTCATATTCAACAAACGGCATTCCGTTTTTCTGATAAATACAACCATCGATATTTATAACGTTGATTTTTTCCGCCCTTAAAACAGCTCGATACTCGTTAAGTTCTTCTTCGCCGACTATTTCATAGTCAATATCTATAGTGGCGGACGCCTCTTTTTTTATGACTGATTCTATATTAATTGTGTAACTCAATTAAATTTATCCGCCGCCTTTCACGATAAAATAACACAAAATAACATGACATAATAGATATTATAGTTTAAATTTAAAAGTTTGTCAAGTATAAATCAATAAAATTTGCCTCAAACCGCAAAAATTTTTTGGTATATAAATTTATCGTAAAGGAAATAATATCAATAAAAGAGAAAATATAGCAAATATAAAAAATGATTTATATAAAAATAAAGGAGCGTGTATAAAAAAATGGATAGATATGATTATATCCCGGAAGACAAAAATTATCAGGACTATAAAAATTATGAAGATTATAAAAATTACCGGAATTATCAGAGAGAAGAAATTTCATATTTTAACCGTAGAAACATAAGAATACTTTCTTTCGCCATTGCCGTTATGCTTGTTGGATTGGGATTTTTTTTGACGGGCTTAAACCAGAAAAAAGTATTGGAGAGGGAAAATACCGCCGTCTACTCCCGCGCGTTCTCAGAGCTTTCGAATTATATATGCTCGATTAATGCATCTTTGGAAAAAATGCTGTATATCACAAGCCCGGAGCAGATGGTCGCGGTTTCAACGGATTTATTCAGGCAGGCAGGATTTGCGCAGTCTGATTTGGGGCAGCTGCCGCTGCAAAATACAGACATAAATAATATGCAGATTTTTTTTGCGCAAACGGGGGATTATGTATACAGTCTGGCTCAACAGGCGGTAAAAAACAACAGCGCGGCTTTGAAAAGCGAAGACACAGATAATATAAACACGCTTTTAAGCTATTCAAATAAGCTTGCGGAACAGTTAGTTTCAATGCAGGACGGAATAAATAAGGCAAACCGAAGCGGAGCGGTTCTGGGTATAATTCAGTCCGGTTTAGACAGCGGAAATGTTCCGAAACTTTCCGATTCAGGCAATTCAAATAATTTTGCCGATGTAGAACAAATTTTCGAGGATTACCCGAAACTCATATACGACGGACCTTTTTCGGCAGGGATAACTGATAAAGCGTATAAAATGCTTGACGGGAAAAAAGAGATAAACACAGTGGAAGCGCGTTCAGTAGCCGCCGACTTCTGCGGCGTTCCCGAAACGAGATTAAAAAACAAAGGTATGACGAACTCAAACGCCAGCACATATAATTTTGAATACGACAACAAATTTATTCAGGTCACAGCTCGCGGCGGGTATATTTTAAATTATATAGTTGACAGAAAAATTGCAGACCAGTTGATGAGCGATGAAGACGCTTTAAAAGCGGCTGAAAATTTTCTCAAGGATACGGCGTGGAATATTGGCTCCGATGCTGAGTTGAGAGAAACATATTACGCTTCTGAAAACGGCGTAATGACGATAAACTTCGCCGCAGTTCAGGATGATATAGTATTGTATCCTGATTTAATCAAAGTCGGAGTGGCTTTGGATAACTGCGAGATTGTATTATACGAAGCGAGCGGCTATCTTCAAAACCATACTGCGCGAAATTTATCAATAAACATTGTGACCCGCGAACAAGCCGCCAAAGCCGTTTTGCCGTCGCTGAAGATAAACGCCGTTGACTTAGCTGTTATTCAGATAGATTATGACAGCGGGGAGCATGAGGCGCTTTGTTATGAATTTAAGTGCGCAAACGACGATAATGACGACAATAAAGAGTATATAGTCTATGTAGACGCGGCAACCGGAAAGCAAGAAGAAACACTCGTTTTAATAGATACCGGCAGGGGCAAACTTGTGATGTGATTATTATTCAAAACGTCCGAACTCTTTTACGGCTTCATACATTGCGCAGATGTTTTCGAGCGGCGTTTTCGGGGATAAATTATTTGCTTCGCGCAGTACGAACTTTTTTGACAGAGGTTTTACGTCGCCGCAGATATTTTTGACAGCTTTTTTAATCTCCTCGGGACTTGCGCCCAAAAGAGTGTTGACATGAACACCGCCGTTCATCTGCGTTTCGGGAGACAACTGTGAGAGAGTGATTTTGAAATTGATGGGGAATCCCGTATCAAACGAATATACGTTAAGCTCGTCCTGGATTTTTTTGAAATGCCGCGAAGCGTCGCCGCATAAATGTATTGAGTTTTTTTGAGTGCCGTCGCTGAGTTCATTTATCAGTTTTTTATGGAACGGCAGAATAAATTTTTCGTAATCCCCGCATGACAGCAATTGGATACTGTCGTCCGCAAACCAGAAAGCCGGTGCTTTTTCCGGCTGCCCGAAATATTTTCTCAACCCCTTTGTGCGGAATATCGCCGCCTCCGTCACATAATCCAAAAGTTCCAGAGCATATTCTGTATCCTCGTATAAATCTATGCAAAACTCTGTCGTGCCGCGAAGCATACACGCGACAGTCATAGGTCCGTCGGTTCCCATTCCGGGAAACCATATTGAATTTATAGGTTTTCCCTCATATGTAAATCCTTCGTTTTTTTTCTCTGTAAAATAATTATAATAGTCGAGAGCTTTGACTAAAAGCCCGCTGAAAAGTGCGGGTATGCCTTTTTTGAACAGCATATCTTTTTTACTGTCGTCGCGTAAAAACGGGATTGTGAACGGAACGGCGTTGTCGCTGTATTTCACTTCCGCGCCTAACCAGCCGCATTCGACGTCGTTCTGAAAATCGGGATACAGCTGCCAGCCTTGGTCGGGGATACCCATAATATGGTCGTAAACTACGTCGCACGCCTCGAATTTGCGGAATTTAAGCTGAGTTTCGAGCATTACCTGCGGGTTGTTATAATATTTTTCGAAGGTAACTCCTCCTCTGTATTTTTCGTCAAGAATAACCATTCTCGGGTTCATGCCGATAATCATGGGGATTCTAACGGGATTTCCGTTATGGTACGCTTCCCATATTTTATTTACTTCTTCGTTGTGTCTTTCAAAATCGATAATATTCATAAATATATTCACGCCCTGTTTCTATTTATTAAATTGGGGCGGGAAAAACCCGCCCCTACAGAATTATTTTCTCCGTTCAATTATCAGATTGCTATAAAATTATTTCTTGTTCTTATCGGCGTTTATAGCCGCCTGAGCCGCCGCAAGTCTTGCTATCGGCACTCTGAACGGCGAGCATGACACATAGTTTAATCCCGCATTGTGGCAGAATTCTATAGAAGACGGGTCTCCGCCGTGCTCTCCGCAGATTCCCAACTTGATGTCGGGTCTTGTTTTTCTGCCGAGTTCGACGGCCATTTTTATCAGTTTGCCTACGCCGGACTGGTCAAGCTTTGCCGTCGGATCTGCCTCGAATATCTTCGCGTTGAAATAGTCTTCGAGTATTCTTCCAGCGTCGTCGCGGCTTAATCCGTAAGTCATCTGGGTCAAATCGTTTGTGCCGAATGAGAAGAACTCCGCTTCTTTGGCAATTTCGTCGGCTAAGAGAGCCGCTCTGGGTATCTCTATCATTGTGCCGACATGATAATCGAGTTTAACGCCGGATTTTTTGATAATCGCGTCGGCGGTTTCCACTACTATCTTCTTGACAAATTTAAGCTCGGTTAAATCGCATATAAGAGGTATCATAATTTCAGGAACAACGCTCATACCGGTTTTGTTGACGTTTATTGCGGCTTCTATAACCGCTCTTGTCTGCATTTCGGCGATTTCGGGATATGATACTGCCAAACGGCAGCCTCTGTGCCCCATCATCGGATTGATTTCGTGCAGCGATGTGACGATTGTGTGAAGTTCGTCAGCCGTTATTTTCAGTTCTTTTGCCAATGCTTCTATATCTTCTTCTTTTGTCGGCAGGAATTCGTGCAAAGGAGGGTCCAAGAATCTTATTGTGACAGGACGTCCTTCCATTGCCTTGAATATGCCCTCGAAGTCGCCTCTCTGCATAGGCAGTAATTTGTCAAGTGCAACTTTTCTCTGCCCGACTGTCTTTGATACTATCATTTCTCTTATTGCGGGTATTCTGTCGGATTCAAAGAACATATGCTCGGTTCTTGTCAGACCTATGCCCTCCGCGCCGAACTCGACCGCTTTTTTTGCGTCTGCGGGATTATCCGCGTTTGTCCTGATTTTCAGTGTTCTGTATTTATCCGCCCATCCCATGAATTTTCTGTAAAGCTCGGATTTTGTAACCTGAGATTCTTCCGTCGGGATTTTCCCTATATAAACATTACCTGTTGAGCCGTCGAGAGATATATAATCGCCCTCTGAAACTTTTACGCCGTGAATTGTGAAATATTTTGCTTCCTCATGCATTTCGATATCTCCGCAGCCCGCGACGCAGCATGTTCCCATGCCTCTTGCGACGACTGCCGCATGGCTCGTCATACCGCCGCGTACTGTGAGTATGCCCTCTGAAGCGTACATGCCTTTGATGTCCTCAGGAGATGTTTCAAGACGGACAAGAACGGCTTTTTCTTTTCTGTTCTCGACAGCTTCGCAGGCTTCTTCAGCCGTAAAGTAAACTTTGCCGCAAGCCGCTCCGGGAGACGCCGCCAAGCCTTTTCCCGCCGGTTTTGCGGCTTTAAGGGCGTTCGGCTCAAACTGCGGGTGCAGCAGCGCGTCGAGTTGTTTCGGGTCTACTTTCATTACGGCTTCTTTTTCGGTTATCATGCCTTCATCGACTAAATCGACAGCAACCTTGAGAGCGGCGGACGCTGTTCTTTTGCCGTTTCTTGTTTGAAGCATATATAGCTGCTTGCTTTCTATAGTAAATTCCATATCCTGCATGTCTCTGTAATGTTCTTCAAGATTGCCTGCTATCTCGACGAATTTATTATAAGCGTCGGGCATAATATCTTTCAGCTGGTCGATGCTCTGGGGCGTTCTGATTCCCGCGACAACGTCTTCGCCCTGAGCGTTCATCAGGAATTCTCCGTACAGTTTCTTTTCGCCGGTTGACGGATTGCGGGTAAAAGCAACGCCTGTGCCAGACGTTTCTCCGGTGTTCCCGAAAACCATAGCCTGGACGTTTACAGCGGTTCCCCAGCTGCCGGGTATGTCGTTCATTCTTCTGTAAACTATCGCTCTCTCGTTATTCCATGATCTGAAAACGGCTTTGACGGCTTCCATAAGCTGGATTTTTGCGTCTGACGGGAAATCGACGCCTTTCTGTTCTTTATAGTATTTTTTGAATAATTTGACTAATTCTTTCATATCGTTCACATTGAGGTCTATATCGTTTTTGACGCCTTTTTTCTCTTTGACTTCGTCTATAATCTTTTCAAACGATTTTTTCGGCACTTCCATAACGACGTCGGAGAACATCTGAATGAACCGCCTGTAAGAATCGTATGCGAGCCTCTCGTTGTTTGTAAGTTTTGCAAAACCTGCGGCAACTTCTTCGTTCATTCCGAGATTGAGGATAGTATCCATCATTCCGGGCATAGAAGCTCTCGCGCCCGAGCGCACCGAGACAAGCAGAGGATTGTCCACGCTGCCGAAAGTTTTCTTCGTTGTTGCTTCGATTTTTTTCACATATTCATAGATTTCTTTTTCGATTTCCGGATCTATTTTTTCATTGTCGTCATAATAACGGGTGCAGGCTTCCGTCGAGATTGTAAATCCCGGGGGAACGGGCATACCCAGATTTGCCATTTCGGCGAGGTTTGCGCCTTTACCGCCGAGGAGCTCTTTCATTGACTCGTTTCCTTCGCTAAATAAATACACGTATTTTTTTGCCATAGATGACGTTAATCCTCCTAAATAATTTTAAATTTTTTATATTTGTAACATCTTATTATATCATAAAAGTGCGTAAAATTATACAGTACGCGATAATTTTTACAAAAAATTTATAGTTTGCTGTAAATCTGACTATAAACTTCTTGAAAAATTGCTAAATATATACTATAATAGAAAGTAGTTAAAGTTTTCAGTTTAGTGCGGAGGGAAAACATGCATCATATAACGATAAAAAATTTCGGTCCGATAGAATATTTTGATTCGGATATAAATCAATTCACGGTTTTGACCGGACCGCAGGCGGGCGGGAAAAGCACAATCGCAAAAGCGATATATTTTTTCAGAACGATAAAAGACGAAATTCGAGATTTAATTTTGAAAAATATTGCACCACCATTACAAGATATATTGCCATTTTCGGGAAGCGTATTCTCTTATATAATAGATAAATTCAATAATTTGTTTGGTAGGCATATTCACGCTGATGATTTTTCTTTAGAATATAAATATAGTGATGAAACTTATATAAAAATTTATCCGTCTTCAAACAAATACCATTCACTCAAAGTATCAACAAATTTAAATATTCTCCTTGAAACTTATAATAAAACAGGTTTTACTGCTGATGATATTTCCACAAAATTATCAGCTTTATTTCAGGACGATACAAAAACAGTATATATTCTTGCCGGAAGAAGCATAACGTCAGTTTTATCGAGTCAAATGGCTTATATGTTTATATCAATGGACGATAAAGAAAAAAGCTTGATAGATTATTCTATGCTTAAATATATAGAGCTAACACGAAGAATAATGGCTTGGTTTGAAAAAGAAACGCCAGTACTGTCAGATCGAAATTATTTAAACAAAAAAATAGCAGAATATTACGAAAAAATAATAAAAGGCAATTATATGGTAAAAAATAGTCAGGAGTATATCAGTATAAACGACGGCCAACTCATACCTATAAACTTTTCATCATCAGGTCAACAGGAGGCGGTTTGGATTCTAAATTTTCTAAACTATTATACTGTGGACGAACCAAAAAAAATATTCCTCATAGTCGAAGAACCCGAATCGCACCTATATCCCGAATCGCAGATGTATATGACCGACGCGCTGTCTTTATTTATCAACGGCGGCGGAAACTCCGGCTTAATCACAACGCACAGCCCGTATATCCTCGGAGAACTCAACAATCTTATTCTCTGCGGTCAGACTGCCGAAAAGGTTGGAGACGAAAACAAAGTCGAGAACGAAACAGGTATATATAAACAGACGTGGATTAAAAAAGATACTCTATTGGCGTTTTATATTGACAATAGCAAAGATAAAAAAGCCATGACAAAATCAGGACTTATAAAAGATGAATTAATCGACGGAGCTTCATATGAAATAAACAGACGAAGTGATAAACTTATAGAACTTTATCACGAGAATGATGAGGACGAAGAAAATGAGTAATTATTTATTGCCATGTTTGTCAAAATGTGGTGAACGAGAAGAAGAAATTAAATCGTTTGAAAACGAAAGCATGCATATAGCAATAAATAAAAGTAGATTAAAAGTTAGACAATATAAGCTGGACGGCGAGGGTGGAATTTTAGGGGATAAACATCAATCATGCGACTATTTGGTATTAAGAGACGAAGGAAAGAAACGCGCATATTTTATAGAACTTAAAACAAAATGGGATTTAAATAAAGCGATAAATCAAATTGATTCGGCAATAAACCTACTCAAAGAAGAAGATACGTTAAAAGGTCATGCACACAGTTTGCGAATAATAGCAAATTTATCCCCTCCCGCCAAAAAACCGGGCTTTATTATAGATTGGGAGCGCGACCATAAAGATGCGTATTGTGCAGTGGAGGGAAAACATCAGGAAAATATATAAAAACAATCTGGGGGGCAAATACATAATTATGAATATATACAATCAGCCGTGGAGGCTTGTACAAAACAGAATAAGGGGGAACGGAGGACGTGAGATTGATAAACTCCGGAACATTTCGCCTCCGGTTGACGATAAAAGCGGCTCTGAAGCATGGATAGGTTCGGTTACCCGCGTGGAGAATCCTCCGGCGGACAAACCCAATTACGGGTGTAGCGAAGTAATATTACCAGACGGCAGGCAAATGTTTTTGTTTGAGGCAATAGACCTTTCGCCGGAAGATGTGCTCGGCGAAAAGCATATCAGTCAGAACGGAACCGGTCTGGGTATGCTCATAAAGTATCTTGACGCGCAGAAACAGTACGGACTGCAATGCCATCCTACCCGCGAATGGGCGAAAAAGATGTGGAACAGCGATTACGGCAAAGAAGAAAGCTGGTATGTAATCGGTGTACGCGAAGATACAGCCGAACCCGCGTATATTCTGCTTGGATTTAAAGATGGGGTAAATAGGGAAGAATGGGAAAAACATTACAGAAAAGACGATATTGCCGCCCTTGAAAATCTGTGCCATAAAATAAAGGTTAAAGTCGGAGAAGCGTATTTTGTCGGCGGCGGCGTGCCCCATGCTTTAGGCGAAGGCTGTTTTGTGATAGAAGTACAGGAGCCGTGCGATATAACTTTAGGCGCGCATACATATGAATTTGCAAAAAAGCACTGGGGAGCGGATTCTATCGCTAAACAGACATATGATGAGCGGTTGCTCGGCTCATATATCTACGACGGCTGTACGTTTGAAGAAAATTTGCGGAGATGGCGTATCCCGCGTAAGACAATACGTTCAGGCGATTGGGGACGAGAAGAAATAGTTATAGGAACTTCTCAGACAAAGTTTTTTTCCTTCACCGAACTTACGGTAAACGGCAGTGTTGATGTTCTTGGCACGGGATTTCCTCAAGTGGCGATTGTACTCAAAGGCGAAGGGAAAATCAGCTTCAGCGGCGGTGATATGAAAATAAATCAAGGAGACGAGATTTTTTTGCCGTTTAATGTGCCGGACGCGCGTATAGAGGGAAATGCGACTGTTGTACTGTGCCACCCGGAAGGGGTTATCTATTAACAAAAATATCTTGAATTTTAAACTGAATTTAACAACAGATTAATAATCTTATTATATAATTATCTATAATATTATGTACTTTTTACAATTTTAACCATGTCAGGTTTGTAATATAGTTGAGGAGCAGGTTTTATGGATTTTGTAGCGGTAAAACATGTAACAAAGGATGTAAAAACCATAAAAGGACGTAAAATCTTTTCAAGAATTCTCTGTTTTGTTATATTGTTTTGTTTATTGTCCGCGAATTTCAACGCGTCCGCGCAGCAGACAGCGGGAACAGAGATAACAGCAAATCCGTCAGATGAAATCTATCTCCAAAATCTTGAGCAAAAATA
This sequence comes from Oscillospiraceae bacterium, assembly GCA_009780985.1. Lineage (GTDB taxonomy): Bacteria > Bacillota > Clostridia > Oscillospirales > WRJC01 > WRJC01. The sequence goes on from WQYZ01000008.1 coordinate 28,479, forward strand.
TGGGTTTGAAATAATAATTGACGACAGTATACTTGATAAACAAAGCGCTCCGTTTTATGCATATCCTAAAGTTGTGGACGACGTTGAACTTCAGGTTTTGAAAGATATAGAAAATACGTTTGTTATGCTTCCCGACGGCTTTGTAAAAGAAGTCAGCGATTTAACAAAAAGTTTGGGCTATTTGCCGTCTATTAACATACGGAAACAAACGGACGCCGAAAAATCCGATAGTGATGCGGGTAATTATGTCGGCTGGTTTGATATGCAAAATGCCTCTATCAATATCGTTGCGGACGGCGACGAATTTGTTTCTGTTTTAATGCACGAATTCGGGCATGAAGTTGCTTTTATACTCGACGAGAACAACAGTGCGGGATTTGACAATATTAAAAAATATTTTGTAATTCAGAATAAAGATTATACATATCAGGACGATAATAATTATAGCGGAAATAATAATTATATTAATTATAAGACCCCGGGCTCCGATTTTTACGATTTCTTTTTAGCCGACGACGCTTCTTTAAATTTCGGCGAAGATTTTGCCTCTGCTTTTGCTTACGCAGTATTGCAGCCGGCATATATTAGTTCTTACGGGATTGGGTTTATAAAACCTATACACAACAAAATCAAAATGCTCTCGGAAACTTTACGGAATACATTCGAATCCCTTAAAAATACGGATTTCCTCTTAAACTGTCTTCCTGAAAAACCGTCGGCGTGGGCTGTAGATACAGTAAAACAAGCTAAAGAAAAAAATATTATTCCGTGGAATATATACGGACTGAACAGAGAAGATTTGACAAAATATGACGCTGCGCTGATGCTAAAACAGCTGCTTTATAAATTTATACCTGAAAACGAACTTTTAGCTAAATCCGGCATAAAAAAAGACGCTGAAATTCCCGAGAATTCTGTATACGGTACGCCTGATGAGGAAAATATATTACTGCTTAACAATCTGAATGTGCTGACGCTTGATTCCTATGGGGAATTTGACCCGAAAGGGAAAATCAGCAGGCAGTATGCGGCTCAATTGCTGACGCAGACCGCGCTGATTCTGGGTATAGGCGTTGACGATTTTACCGGCGCAGCCGGATTAAAACTGCGGTATAACGACGCATATAAAATATCATCCGGAGCTGAAAACTACATAAAATTTGTAACTTATCTGAAAATAATAAACGGCGACGATAAAAATAATTTTTATCCCGAACGATATATAACGTATGAGGAATTTTACAGCGCTCTTTTAAATCTCTGCAATTTAAAAGAAGAATATAACAAAAAAAATAACCTGACCCCGCCGCCGGATTATTCTCAGGTTTTGGGAGCGGGAACGGCGGTTTCGGAAAACGGCTGGATATGCTGCTCCCCGTTTTCGTCAGTCGCTGAGTTGCAGAAGTTTACAGGACGAGGCAGAATGGCATATGACGGATATATCTACGACGGATTATGGCAGGACGGGCAGTGGAACGGTTCTGGCACGATTGAATGGAGTTCCGGCGGAGTGTATCGGGGCGGTTTTGTCGGCGGCAAAATCACAGGCAGAGGCAGAATTACATGGACTGACGGCGAATGGTACGAGGGCGATTTTGTTGACAGCGCGATAACCGGTTCGGGAAAAATGACGTATATCGGCGGCTCAGTATATGATGGGGACTGGGATAACGGTATATGGACCGGTTTGGGCAAAATCGTATGGGCTGACGGGACAATATATGAAGGGAATTTTAAAGACGGAATTTACGACGGCAAGGGCGTAATGAAATGGACGGACGGCTCATGGTACAGCGGAGACTGGCAGAACGGCGAAAGAACCGGAAAAGGCGAATATGTGTCGCCAATCGGCGCGGTATTTGAGGGTAATTTTGTAAACGGCGCATATATGGGAAAATAATGCCTAAAAGTTGTGAAATAATAAATAATTTTGACAATAATTAAAATAATAAAGATATATAAAAATTAAGAAGTATAAAAAGAAGGAGCTGTGAATCTAAAATGACTGAAATTACAGATTCAAATCATGAAAGGAAACAAATGGTTAAGCCAGTGAGAAAACTGTCATCGGGGGATTTGTCAATCTTCTGTCTGCAACTGTCGCTTATACTGAAAGCGGGGATCCCATTGTACGAAGGATTGGTAACGTTAGGCGACAAAAACAGCAATCTGATAGAGTCAAAACAGAAAATAAGGGGGGTATTGGGAAGAATCGTAGACAACATGGCGGATATGGTTGAGCTCGGCGACCCTCTTTCGGCGGCTATGAAAAAAGCCGGAGGGTTTCCCGACTATGTTATAAACATGTCGGAAATAGGCGAGCAAACGGGCAAATTGGACAATGTTCTGGAATCTCTTGGGGATTATTACGAAAGAGACCAGTATATGAAAGCAAAGATAAGAAATTCGCTCATGTATCCGGTATTTTTATTTATTATCATGTCTATAGTGATAGTTCTGCTTGTGAGCAAAGTTTTCCCGATATTCAGGAGTATGCTCGAAAGTATGGGCGGCTCCCTGTCGTCGGGGGAGGAAGCGGTTGCGGCGTTTACCGGCAGTCTCATGGCGGGGGAATATACTATGTATATAATTCTCGCTCTGGCTGTTATACTCATTATTATCGCGCTCCTTTCAAAGACCAAGACGGGAAGAAACATAGGAAATTCATTTGTGGAATCTTTTCCGCTGACTAAAAATATAACAAAAAAAATAGCGGCGTCGCGTTTTGCAAACGCTATGGCGATGACGCTGTCCAGCGGCATGGACTTCAATTCGGCAATGCGCATGGCTGTGAATCTTATCGACAGCAACAGCCTTAAAAATAAATTTGCGTATTGTATGGACGAAATAGAATCAGGGGAATCTTTTTCCAAAGCGATAGCAAAAACCGATATATTTTCCGGGATGTATATAAAATTCATAGAAATCGGGCAGAAAACGGGGAACGTCGATTCAGTGATGAAGAAAATCTCGGATATATGCGACAGCGAAGCCGACAGTTCGTTAAATAATGCGACTTCGTTTATAGAGCCGCTTTTAGTCGGGATTTTGTCTATAATAATCGGCGTGATTTTAATCTCCGTAATGATACCGCTGGTTCAGGTTATGTCGAATATCGCATAAAGAGGTGTTAACATATGCATGAGGGGAATTCCGTTTTCAATAAAATAAAAAATATAATCAGAAATATAAAGGGCATAGTTTTTACCGTGGCAATACTTGTCGCCGTCGTATTTTTATTTTCGTTTGCGGTAAACGGAGCGTCGCAGAAAGCGGATTCTTCGTCTACCTCGACATTGGAAAAAGCGGTCCGTAAAGCTGCTGTGCAATGTTACGCTATAGAGGGTTTTTATCCTCCGGATGTCGATTATCTGGTTGACCATTACGGAATAATTATAGACAAAAACAAATATGCTATAAGTTATATATCGTTTACGGCGAACAATATGCCGGATATACAGGTTAAAATTGCGGGGAGTGATTGAAAAAATGCTGACAAAATCAAATGTAGGCAGATTTACTCTCGTTCCGGTTCTGTTTGTTATGACTCTTTTCCTGATGCTTTCGGTTATGTCCGTTTCGGTTATAATCGCGGGAAGCGGAGTTTATCAGAAAATATCGGATAACATGGAGAAAAATTACGACAGAAGGGTTACGTTTTCATATCTGACCACAAAAATCCGTCAAAACGACAGCGGGGGAAACATATATGTGGAAGAAAAAAACGGCGTCAAAATGCTCGCAATAAAAGAAACTGACGGAGAAGACGAATATGTCACATATATATATTATTACGATCCTACTCCCGAAGATAAGGGCAACGACGACGGAGATATAAGAGAAATTTTTCTCGGACTTGACAAAGACGGCAAAACAATCGATTTTGATTTATCGGACGGCGAGGAGATTATAAAATCGCAGGGGTTTGAGTTTGAGCTTCTCAGCGACAGAATAAAAATAGATCTTACGGACGAAAACGGAGATTTGCAGTCAACACAGATAGTGCTGCGTTCGCAGGGATAGCAGTAATGCAGTGAAAAAGAAAGGAAAGAACGCGATGAACAATCAGGGCAGTGCAAAATCTATGTTGCCGCTTGTGGAAATTATAATATCGATAGGGATATTCGCCATAGCGATTGTTCTGACTTTGCAGCTGTTTCTTCTGGCGAAATTTTTGGGGGACAAAACGTCGGATACTGCGAGGGCGATTTTTGAGATTCAGAATATCGCGGAAAGCATAAAATTGTTAAAGTCCGACGCAGAAATAAAAGACTATATGGAAAACGACATCGGAAATGCTGATGAAAACGGGCTGTATAACTTATATTACGACGGCGGGTGGAAGCGCGTCGATTCTTCCTCAGGAGCTGTTTTTGTTATGAAGATAGCCATGAATGAAGATAATTATGCCGCGGGAGACGTATATAATTTTAAACTGGATTTATATAAATCAGATCCGTATCCGTTTATAAACGACAAAAACGTAAAAGCCGATAAAAATTATAAACCGCTGCTCGCGTCTGTGAACACAAGCAATTTTGTGGTTGATATGGCTGGCGATGCTGCTGGAACAGGAGGCGGAAGTTAGTTATGTATAATCCATACGGTGATTTGGGAAATTCAGATAATCTTGAATATAAGCAGGTGCGGGTTGAATATAAAAGAAACAAGGCGTACGGAGGAAAAAATGCAAGCAGGGCTGTAAACGCGGGCGGCGCGATTATTATAATAATTTTTGTGATATTATGTCTTACGATATTCGGGCTGTTGTCGTTTATGACTGCGTTTGCCGATAAAAAGCTCGCAGATAAAAATCTGAATAATATAGAGCAGTATTACAGCGCGGATTCCGAAGCGGAAAAGAAACTGGCGCAGATTTATAACGCCGTTTTATCCGTGCCCGATATGCTCGATACAACCGGCATTAACTCGGCTCTGGATTTTGACGCGTCTGTAGCCGAATCAGACTCCGGGATAAATGTTTCATATACTACGCCGATGAGCGATATTCAGGCTATATCTTCAAAAATAGAATTTTATTATAACGCGTCCAATAATAAGCTCGCATATAAAATAACCGAATGGAAAGTGGTCTTGACTTCGGAATTCGATAAATTTCAGTATGACGATAAAAACCTTGACCTTTACGACCCTATGGGAGGAGATTAAATGGAAATAAATCTTCTTGAGATTTTAAAGTCTGCGTCGGAAAAAAAAGCGTCGGATATATTTATCGTCGCCGGACTTGCCCTTTCTATGAAAATCAAAGGCGAAATAATTTCCGTTACGGATTCTGTTCTCAAACCCGACGACACAGCCTCAATAATAAAAGAAATATTCGGACTTGCAAAGAACGAAAACTGGGATAAATTCTTAGGAACGGGCGACGCAGATTTTTCGTTTTCTATATACGGCGTCGGAAGATTTAGAGTGAACACATACCGTCAAAGGGGTTCTTTGGCGGCGGTCCTGCGTATAATTTCGTTCGGTCTGCCCGATCCCGACATGTTGGGGATCCCAAAATCCGTTATAGATCTGTATAAAAAAACAAAAGGGCTGATTTTAGTCACCGGACCTACGGGAAGCGGAAAATCCACAACTTTGGCATGTATCGTAGACGCGATAAACACAAACAGAAAAGTGCATATCATGACTTTGGAAGACCCGATAGAATTTCTGCATCCGCATAAACAGAGCATAGTCAGTCAAAGAGAGATACTGTCTGATACTGAGAGTTATCTGAGAGCTTTAAAAGCGGCGTTAAGACAGTCGCCGGATGTGATATTCATTGGGGAAATGCGCGACTATGAGACAGTCAGCATAGCCTTGACCGCCGCTGAAACGGGACATTTGGTATTATCCACCCTGCATACAATGGGAGCGGCTAACACTATTGACAGAATCATAGATTTTTTCCCGTCGTCTCAGCAGCAGCAGATACGGGTTCAGCTGGCGATGACTTTGCAGGCGGTTATATCTCAGCAGATAGTCCCGACTGCCGATAAAGGTTTAGCGGCGGCGTTCGAGGTTATGATGAACACTACCGCTGTCGCCAACATGATACGCGAGGGTAAACTGCATCAGATAAATTCTACTATACACACATCGGGAGACGCCGGAATGCAGACAATGGATTCCAGTCTCATCGCTTTAGTTAAGAAAGGCGTAATAACAAAAGAAACGGCGATGGTGTACAGCGCAAATCCTGAAATCATAGCCCGTATGTTGGCGTAAAAATTATTTTCAAAAATGCTTGACATTTTACTTCATATGTGATATACTATACTATACTAAATTAAATTATAAATACGATGACAGAGACAGCTTGATACCGCAGTTTTTCACAGAGAGACCGGAGTTTGGTGAGATTCGGTAAAAATGGTGTTACAGCATTTCGCTCTGGAGTACATGGAACGAACAAAAATAACCGCGATATTTTTAAGTATTTTCATGCGGGACGAACTCCGTTAAAAAGTTTAAAAAAGTGTTTGCTTTTTTATTTAAATAATAAAAGTAAAAATTTGGGTGGTACCGCGAAGTCCCGCTTCGTCCCATGTTACTGTGTATATGGTAATATATGGAGACGCAGGCGGTTTTTTGTATTTATAAAATAAAATTATAAAAGAAAAGAGGAAATATTTAAAAATGCTCAAAGACGAACTTTCACAAATTTTAGATGAAGCGTCGGCTGAAATAAAAAGCCAGAGCGCGAACTTACTGGATTTTTTAGAACAAATCAGAATAAAATATCTCGGCAAAAAGGGTAAACTCACGGATATTCTGAAAAAACTTGGGACTTTATCTGCCGAAGAACGCCCCGCAATCGGCGCGTTTGCAAATGAAATTAAGACAAAAATCGAGGAGTTAATCGCAGATAAACAAAAAGAACTTTCAAACGCGAATTTTACAAAAAAACTCGCGGAAGAAAAGATTGATATAACTCTTCCGGCAAAACAGAGAGAAGTAGGAAAACGCCACCCGATTTCGCAGATTATTCTGGAGCTCGAAGATATATTTATCGGCATGGGCTTCGATATCGGGAGAGGTCCCGAAATAGAATACACATATTACAATTTCGACGCGTTAAATACTCCGAAAAATCACCCTGCAAGAGATATTCAGGACACATTCTATATCAAAAGAGACGGCGAAGAAATCCGCGAAGACGATATTGTTTTGCGCACTCAGACGTCAAGCGTGCAGATAAGATATATGGAGAATAATAATAAACCGCCGATACGGATGATTGCTCCCGGCAGAACTGCCAGAGTTGATTTCGACTCTACGCACTCGCCGATATTTCATCAGATTGAAGGACTTGTGGTTGACAAAAATATAATGTTGATTGACTTGAAAGAAACCCTTGAAGCCGTATTTAAATCATTATTCGGCGAAGACACCGAAATAAGACTTCGCCCCCATTATTTCCCGTTCACGGAGCCGTCTGTCGAAGTTGATTATAAATGCTTTCGCTGCGGCGGCAGCGATGATTCCTGTCCGTTGTGCAAAGGCGAGGGCTGGATTGAAATGCTCGGCGCGGGAATGGTTCACCCGAAAGTATTGGCGGGGTGCGGAATCGACCCCATGGTTTACACAGGATTTGCGTTCGGCATGGGTCTTGACCGCCTTGCCATGATGAAATACAGCATCGACGACATACGCAATTTATTTGAGAATGATATAAGATTTTTGCGGCAGTTTTAAATTAATTAAACAAACGAAAGGCTGATGAATTTATAAATGATTATTATATTAAAAAACAATGATTACAGCGAAGAAAATCCGTCCGTACAGAAGCTGACGGAATATATAAAAAACTACGACGTAAATATAAGCAAAATCATAGGCTCGCAGACTACGATCTGGGGACTTGTCGGGGACACGTCCAAAATTGATATAGATATGATAAGGCAGTTTGACATAGTCGAAAATGTGCAGAGAGTCGCGGAACCGTTCAAAAACGCCAATAGAAAATTTCACCCGGACGATTCTATTATAGACGTTGCGGGGAAGAAAATCGGCGCGGGATATTTTTCGGTTATGGCGGGACCATGTTCGGTCGAAAGTCAGGAACAGATTACGGATATAGCGAAAAAAGTAAAAAATTCCGGTAGCGCGTTTTTAAGGGGCGGAGCGTATAAACCGCGCACTTCGCCGTATTCATTTCAGGGACTCAGAGATATGGGTATAAATATGCTTCTGGAAGCGAAAAAAGCCGCAGATGTGCCGATAGTCACGGAAATCATGGATTTGTCGCACTTGGATTACTTCGGCGAAGTCGATATTATTCAGGTCGGAACAAGAAATATGCAGAATTTTGAATTGCTGAAAGAACTCGGGCACACTAAAAAACCTATATTGTTAAAACGCGGATTTGCCAACACAATCGAAGAATTTTTAATGTCTGCGGAGTATATCATGGCGGGAGGCAATTCCAACATAGTTTTATGCGAAAGGGGCATACGTTCGTTTGACAACAAGACAAGAAATGTTCTCGACATATCGGCGATTCCGGTAATAAAAAGGCTGTCGCATCTGCCGATTATAATCGACCCGTCCCACGCGACAGGGTACAGCTATTTAGTCGAGCCTATGGCATACGCCGCAGTAGCGGCGGGAGCGGACGGTCTGATGATAGAAGTGCACAACGACCCGCAGAACGCATTATCCGACGGCGCGCAGTCGCTCACTCCCGAACAGTTTGACAAAGTTATGCAAAGTATAATCAAACGTGTAGAGTTTGAAGGGAAAATTATGCAGAGGTGAGGAGTGAATAAGTATGGCAGAAGAAAATTTATTAAAAAATACAGCGTGGCTTTATGACGTCGATGACCGCGATAATTTACACGACGATATTCAGTTTTATGTTGATTACGCGAAAAGTTATAATTGCGGCAATATTTTAGAGCTTGCCTGCGGAACCGGCAGAGTAACAATAAGTTTGGCGGCAGAGGGGCTTGACATTACGGGACTTGATTTATCAGACGAAATGCTTGATGTGTTCAGACAGAAACTTGATAAACTTGATGACAAAGTAAGAAACAGAATAGAAATAGTACACGGTAATATGGCGGACTTTAATTTAACCAAAAAGTTTGATTTAATTATTATGCCATTCAGGGCATTTCAGGCTTTGACTGATGAAAAAGATATAGAAAACTCTTTGAATTGCATAAAAAATCATCTTACCAATAACGGGATTTTTATAATAAATGTGTTTAATCCGTACCCGGACCGTATGAATGAAAACTGGTGTTATCCTGAAGAAGTGCAATGGGAACGTTTAGACGAAAACACCGGTAATTATGTCGTGAAGAAATCCAGCGGCGATAAAATAGATCTGCAAAACAGAATTATTTATATCACATTTGTTTACGAGGTCAAAGACAAAACTGGAAATATTTCCAGTTTTGAGGACAAGTTGAAATTAAAATACCACTATGAACATCAGCTTGAGGATATAATTGTAAAAGCGGGATTAAAAATAAAAGAAAAATTCGGCTGGTATGATAAAACAAGCATACAAGACGCAAACCGCGAACTTATATTTGTATGCGGGAAATAAAATTGACCACCCCGCCGTCGCGTCCAACGTCATCGTGTAAAATTCCGCGTTCATCTGCGACGCCACCCCTCCGCAGAGGGGAATTTGACAAGACCCTCAAATGTTAGACAAAATTCCCCTCCGTGGAGGGGTGGCACGCGAAAACTTGTGTAGGGTTTACAGAATTGCGTTTGACCGCGTGACGGGGTGGTCTGAAATCATATACATTAAAATAACACAAAGAAAGGTTGATACAACAAAATGAATATATCCATAAAATGGCTGTCTGAATATCTCAGCGGAGAGCCGATAAATATAAATAAAAAAGATATAAAAGATTACTGCGATAAAATGACGTATTCCGGCTCGAAAGTCGAAAATTTCGAGATTTTGTTCAGCGAACTGAAAAATATCGTAGTCGGGAAATTGCTGTCCGTCGAAAAACACCCCGACGCGGATAAACTGTTCGTCTGCCAAGTCGAGGTAGGGCGCGACGCCCTCGGCGCGCCGTTAGTAGTGCAAATCGTCACGGGAGCGAAAAACGTCAAAGCCGGCGATATTGTCCCGGTCGCGATGAACAATTCTGTGGTTCACGGCGGGAAAAAAATCACAAAAGGCAAACTTCGCGGCGTCGAATCCAACGGAATGTTATGCTCTCTTGAAGAATTAGGATTAAATATCCATGATTTTCCGTATGCGGAAGAAGACGGCATTTTAGTCCTGCAAGGCGACGATTTGCAGAATATAACAATCGGACAGGATATAAAAAGCGCGCTGCTTATGGACGACGCCGCAGTCGAGTTTGAAATTACGCCGAACCGTGCAGACTGTTTCTCCGTGATAGGTCTTGCGAGAGAAAGCGCGGTCACTTTGGATCGCGAATTGAAACTTCACGCGCCGGAAATAGAACGGCAAGACAAGTCGGACGATATAAAAAATTATCTGACCGTCGAAGTAAAGAATTATGATTTGTGTCCGCGATATACCGCGAAAGTTATAAAAGACGTGAAAATTGAGCCGTCGCCGTTATGGCTCCGCGCAAAACTGAGAGCGTCGGGAATACGCCCGATAAACAATATAGTTGATATAACGAATTATGTCATGCTTGAATACGGTCAGCCAATGCACGCATTTGACTATAATTATCTCGGCGGCAAAAAGATTATCGTCAGGACCGCCGAAAAAGACGAAAAAATTACAACGCTTGATTCTGTTGTTCGAGAACTTAACACTGATATGCTCGTAATTGCCGACGGAATCTCCGACGGTGTCGGAGGTAAGCCCGTCGCGCTCGCGGGGATTATGGGCGGCGAAAACAGCGAAATTTTAGATACTACCAAAACTATTGTATTCGAGTCCGCGAATTTTGACAAGATGTCTGTGCGTCGCACGTCAAGAAAATTAGGACTGCGCACGGATTCGTCTGCGAACTTTGAGAAGGGTCTTGACCTGTACCTCACAGTTCCGGCGATAACGAGAGCGTGCGAACTCGTCGAAATGCTGAACTGCGGCACAGTAGTTTCGGGGGTAATAGATGTGTTGGGAGAACATATTACATCAAAAAAAATAAAATTAGACGTTGAAAGAATAAACAATCTTCTCGGTTCGTCAATAAGCAAAAAAGAAATGATTGACATACTCGAAAAATTAGATTTTAAATATGCAGGGGACGGCGTCCTCGACGTTCCGTCATACCGTTACAGCGATTTATCCGGCGATACTATGCCCGAAATAACAGCCGATTTAGCCGAAGAAATCGGCAGGATATACGGACTTAACAATATAAAAAATGCAGGGCGCGACGACCCCGGCGCGCCGCTTGCAGAACAAATTGACGGTGAATTACGGCGTGCCAATAAATTCGCCACTGGCGAATTAGGGTCACGCCCTACACATAGTTATTCAGTAAGACGCGGCGGACGCGATAAATTTCAGAAATTTTTGCTTAATCTTCATAATACTTTAACATCAAACGGATATTATGAAACTTATACGTTCTCGTTTATCACCCCGAAATATTTTGACAAGTTAAATCTGCCGGAAAACAGCCCTCTGCGCGATGTTATCACATTGATAAATCCTCTCGGCGAAGATACAAGCGTAATGCGCACGACGTTGCTGCCGTCAACTCTTGCAACGATTGCGAGAAATTACGCGAACAGAAACGAATACGGCTATTTCTACGATACTGCGAAAGTCTATTTTAAATATTTTTACGATGGGTTAGATGAAACGAAATTAAATTATATTTCGGTGAGGGGGCAACTACCGGCGAACGAAAAAAATATGCTGTCGCTGGGATTTTATGACACCGCAGATAAATCCGCGGATTTCTATACGATAAAAGGCGCGGTTGAGAATATTATGAAAGCCGCCGGAATATATAATTACAAGTTGAGCGCGGATATTTCGGGACACACTCTTGCAAGCGCATTTCATCCCGGAAGAAGCGCGGTTATACTGTCTGATGACGAGAAAAATATTTACGGCATATTCGGCGAAATTCACCCGTCGGTTGCTGAAAGCTTCGAGATCGGAACAAGATGCTGCGCCGCCGAATTAAATATAGATTTGCTTTACGCGAATTCAACCACGGAAAGAAGCTATATTCCTTTTCCGAAATATCCGGCAATAACAAGAGATTTAGCGCTTGTCTGCGACGATAATCTCGAGTCCGCAGTTATATATGATATAATAAAGGGACAGAGCGGGAAAATATTCGAATCCGCCAAACCGTTCGACGTTTACAAAGGCGAAAAAATAGGCGCGGGCAAAAAATCAATCGCGTTCGGGATAACATTCAGGAACAGCGAACGCACGTTGAGCGATGATGAAGTAAATTTAGTGATAGATAAAATTTTGAAAAATTTAGAAAAATTTAATATTTTATTGAGAAAATAAATTTTCGGAATGTTAAAAAGTATGATATAATAAATTCCATAAACATTGAAAGGAACAAAATTTTATGAGTTCGGCAATAAATTCTCCATTTAGATATGCCGGAGGTAAATTTTACGCAAGAAAGTTAATAATTAAAAATATACCCCCGCATACAAAATATTGCGAGCCTTTTGCTGGAGGGGCTTCTATATTTTTTGCTAAGGAAAAAGTTGATAGCAATATTCTTAATGATTTAGATAATACATTAATGCTTGTATATAAAATTATCAGAGACTGTCCGCAAGAATTAATAAACTTTTTAAATGGGATACCTGCAAAAAAAGAGCTGCACAATTATTATAAAAATGAATTTAAGCCTAAAAATGAAATTGACATAGCCGGAAGGTGGTACTATCTTAACCGCACCAGCTATTCCGGCATAATGAATATTCAAAATTGTTATTGGGGATATGGTGAAAAATATTCAATGCGTCCGGAGAATTGGGCTGCAAGTATAAAAAGAACTTCTGAAAAGCTACAATATGTCACACTTACCTCTAACGACTTTGAAGATACTATTGATAATTTAGAAGATGGTACTTTTTTATTTGTTGACCCTCCGTACTTTAACGCAGACCAAGATAAATTTTATACAATATCATTCAAAAGAGAAGACCACTTTAGGTTAAATAATGTAATTCGCCGCAATTTCGACAGATTAAATATTTTTTTAACTTATGATAATTGTGAAGAAATTAAAAGATTATATTCTTGGGCAACCGAAATACACAGCGCAGAGTGGAATTATACTATTAACAGAACAGATGACCAAAAAAATAATACAAGCAAAAAAGGAGAACGATATAAGGGAAAAGAACTTTTTATTTTAAACTATTCTACTGATTCTGATGAATTTATTAATTCTAATGAAATACTTCAACAAGTTTTATTGGAGTTGGCGCCGTTTTAGCTGTTGGTTCTACGAGTTTTGTTATTTTTTGCTTTTTCTTTCACGATTTCCAATAAAGAATTTTCAATTTCGCTGATGGACTTCCAATTTTTATCGTTTTCAAGGAATAAAGCCGGCGTTCTGGGAATAAGACTTTCTTCCGCAATATTCTTGGCTATAACAAATCGCCAGTCGTTAGAACAAGCTATGAATAAATCTCTGTAGTTTGCAGGTACATCATAAAGTTTTGATAAAAAATCAATCATATTTTTATCGCTTATTAACTGAAAACTTTTATTTATGCTTGAGCTTTCTATAATTGAATTTGAAATATTTGTTACGATTATATCAAACGAATCTGCTGTATATCTATCGTTTCCAGAGTCTAATTTTTTGGTATTGCTCCGGCTTCTGTGGCACTTTACCATACAATGCGGAACTTTTATTTTAGTTTTAGGACTTCCGAATTTAGCAGATCCCCTTACCGCATTTTTGCTTTCCAATTTAACTATTATGCCGGTACGCTTGTGAGTAACAGATATATCTTCATCTTGTCTGCCGGGCTGAGGATTTAAATTTAATTTATCGACCGACCACTCATTTCTATTTAAAATCTCTGTCAACAAGACGAATAAATTATATTCAGTGGCTTTTCCCCTAATCATAGGCAATACTTTTTGGTCGTTTAAAATATTAAAGATATAATCTATTGGAATAATATACTCATCGCAATATTCAGATAAATCTTCTCCTAATTTTTCAAAATTTATAATAGACATACGCATAACACCCCTTTTAAATTGACGCTATAAAATTTAACTGCATAATATTTTAGAATAAAAGTATGTCTATGTTAATAATATTTTGAAAAATTTTGGTATTAATGATAATGAAAGGATTAAATTTTATGATATTAATTTTAAAACCGGGTACGGAAGAAAGCGAAATCGAGCCTATACGCAAAGCGTTTGAGGCAAGAGGCTTGATAATACAGGAAATCAAAGGGGAAGCCACCCGAATGATAGGACTTGCCGGAGATACTTCAAAACTTACTGAAGACGACGCAATGATTTTTCCGTGCGTTGACAGAATAATGAGAGTTTCGGAACCATACAAACTTGCAAGCCGCAAGTTTCACCCTACGGACAGCGTGTTTGAAATCGCGGGAAGAAAAATCGGAGGCGGCGAGTTTGCCGTCATTGCCGGGCCGTGTTCTGTCGAAAGCGAGGAGCAGGTTGTGAGTATCGCCGAATTGGTGAAAGAATCCGGTGCGGATTTTTTGCGCGGGGGTGCGTTTAAACCGAGAACGTCGCCGTATGCGTTCAAGGGCTTGGGATTGGATGGGCTTGAATTGCTTGATTTGGCGAGAAAGAAAACAGGTCTGCCGATCGTCACTGAAATAATGTCGCCGGAATACTTGGACATATTTGCCGAAAAAGTTGATATTATACAAATCGGCGCGAGAAATATGCAGAATTTTACGCTTTTGCGTCAAGTCGGCGAGTTAAAAAAGCCCGTGCTGTTAAAGCGCGGGATGTCGTCCACTATCGAGGAACTTCTGATGTCCGCAGAGTATGTAATGTCCGGCGGCGCGACGCAGGTTATATTATGCGAGAGGGGAATACGCACGTTTGAAACGTCGACAAGAAACACATTGGATTTGTCGGCTATTCCAGTGTTGCACACAAAATCGCACCTGCCCGTCGTGATTGACCCGTCGCACTCTACAGGATACGCGCATTTAGTCGTTCCGATGTCGTTAGCTGCTGCCGCCTGCGGAGCTGACGGTTTGGAAATAGAAGTGCACAACAATCCCGAAAAGGCGTTATGCGACGGGGCGCAGTCGATAAGACCGGCGGTATTCGACGATTTGATGAAGAAACTTACAAAAGTCAGGGAAGCGATAAAATAAATAATTTTCGCTCCGACATAATTTTATAGATAAAGTCGGACGGCGCGGTTTTGATTGTGCTATAATAAAATCATGAAAGGATAGGAACGGAAACATGGATTTATTAACGCAATTAAACCGCGCTATGCAGTATATCGAAGAAAATATATGCAACGATATTGAACTCGGAAAAGTTTCGCAAGTCACAAATTATTCGCCGTATCATTTCGGCAGGCTGTTCTATTATATCACGGATATGCCGATATCCGAGTATATACGCAAGAGAAAATTATCGCTTGCGGCAATGGAATTGCAGACCAATACGCCGTATAACAGCGGGATAAAAGTGATTGATTTAGCCGTGAAATACGGTTATGACAGCGCGGACAGTTTCACAAAAGCGTTTATAAAACAACATGGAGTAACTCCGACCGAAGCGCGCCGGAGCGGGGTTGTTCTGAAACTTTTTCCTCCGATTACCTTTCAAATAAAAATACAAGGAGTACAAGGAATGAACTGGAGAATCGAAGAAAGAGAAGCATTTGAGGTTTTCGGAATCGAAAGGATTTTCAAAGATAACGAAACAACCAAAGTGCCGGCTTTTTGGGATGAATTGCAACAAAATGGCAAATATGAAAAGTTAATTAAAGATGCGGGAGAGAAAAAAGATATGTTCGGCAGCAAAGTTTGCACAATAAACGCTTTATGCGGGGAGCATGAAGAAGGAAGCGGTATTTTTCCGTATATGCTGTTCGCGTTAAAAACTGATAACAGTAATATCGGCGGATATAAAATTAAAACAGTTCCAAAAGCGACATGGGTGGTATTCAGGGCTAACGACGTAGAGTACATTGGCAGTCAAATCGGAGCGTTGTTTCAACGTGCGTACAGCGAATGGCTTCCGTCGTCGGGGTATGATACAGTAGGACACGGACCAGACTTGGAAATCTACGGCGAACATTTTGAGGAAGTCTGGATTCCGGTTATGAAAAAATAGTACGGGTTTTAAAATCACCTGTCCAAGTTAATCAGTAAAGCGGTTATATCAGCCGGTGAAATGCCGGAAATGCGCGACGCTTCACCGATATTCTCAGGGCGCATTTTCGCGAGTTTCTGCACCGCTTCTATACGCAAACCTTTGAGGGAAGAATAATCCAAATCTTTTGGGATTTTTCGTCCCTCTAATTTTTTATGCCGCGCAATCTCCGCTTCCTCGCGCTTTATATACCCGTCGTATCGTATTTTTGTCAATGCGAGGTCAAAGATATTTTTCGGTAAATTGTCCGGTCTGTCTGCGTCTATAGCTGTCAAGTTATTATAACTCAGTTCCGGGCGTTTTAACAAGTCTATCAGTTTTATACCGACGGTTATTTCGGCGGAATTATTCTCTCTTAAAATTTTGTTGGTTTCATCAGTCGGATAAACAGTTTTGTTTTTTACCCTGTTTATTTCGTTTTCGATTAATTCAAGCTTGTTTTGCAGTTTTAAATAACGCGTTTCGCTTATAAGTCCGAGTTCGCAACCGTATTTCATCAGACGTTCGTCGGCGTTGTCCTGACGCAATGACAGTCTGTACTCCGTGCGGCTGGTCATCACGCGGTACGGCTCTTTTGTGCCTTTTGTGACTAAATCATCTATAAGCATACCAATGTAAGACGACGACCTGTCGAGCGTAAATTCCGGTTTATCCTGAGATTTCAACGCCGCATTTATGCCCGCGATTAATCCCTGTGCGGCGGCTTCCTCATACCCCGAGGTACCATTAAACTGCCCCGCCCCGAAAAGTCCGGGGTAATCCCTGAACTCCAGCGAGTGCCGCAGCTGCAAGGGGTCGCAGCAGTCGTATTCAATCGCGTATGCGTGGCGCATGATTTTCGCGTTTTCAAGACCGCGCATAGAGCGTATTATTCTTTTCTGCACGTCAATCGGCATAGACGTGGAAAGCCCCTGCAAATACATCTCTTTTGTGCTGTCGCCCATAGGCTCGATAAAAATCTGATGGCGTTCTTTATCCGCAAACCGCACGACTTTGTCTTCTATACTTGGGCAGTATCTGGCTCCCGTACCTTTTATCTGACCTGAATACATGGGGGAACGGTGCAGGTTTTCACGTATTATTTTATGCGTCTCGTCGTTTGTGTATGTAATGTAACAAACGCGCTGATTTTGCGAATCGTCAATATTGCCTATTTCCGTTTCGCCTGAAAAACGCGTTATTTCATCGTCGCCGTATTGGACTTCCAATACATCATAATTTATGCTGTCCGAATGAACTCTCGCGGGCGTGCCGGTTTTGAACCGCATTATTTCTATGCCGTTTTGTTTCAGGTTTTCAGACAAAAAAGATGACCTCGACATATTATCAGGTCCGCTTGGAACAAACGATTCGCCGGTTATTATACTGCTGTCCAAATAAGTGCCGCAGGCTATGACTACAGATTTTGCGTAAAATTCTTCGCCTGCGCGGGTTTTCACTCCGACTACGCTTTTATCGTCAAATATTATCTCTGTTATTTCAGCTTGATAAATATCGAGGTTTTCCTGATTTTCCAAAATTTGTTTCATCAGAATCTGATATTTTTTTCTGTCCGCCTGAAATCTCAGCGAATGAACCGCAGGACCTTTGGACGCGTTTAACATTCTGCACTGGAGCATGACTTTATCCGCGCTTTTTGCCATTTCGCCTCCGAGCGCGTCTATTTCAAAGACAAGATGTCCTTTGCCCGTTCCGCCGATTGACGGATTGCAGGGCATATTGCCGATTGCATCGAGGGACAGCGTAAATATTACGGTTTTCGCGCCCATTCGCGCGGAAGCGAGAGCCGCCTCTATTCCGGCATGACCGCCGCCGATAACGGCGATGTCGTAACTATCGCAGTAGT
Source organism: Oscillospiraceae bacterium (assembly GCA_009780985.1). Classification (GTDB taxonomy): domain Bacteria; phylum Bacillota; class Clostridia; order Oscillospirales; family WRJC01; genus WRJC01. The sequence continues at coordinate 46,625 of WQYZ01000008.1, forward strand.
TGGAATTATCGCAGTAGTTGGAATTATCGCAATTTATCATATCAACCTTTAAATTTTGAGAGTGATTAATACCAGATAGATGACATTTATTTTTTGTGTAGGGCGCGACTTCCCAGCCGCGCCGCAAGTTTGATTTTACGCGGATTTTATGCGCGGCGTGTCAAGGATGCCACGCCCTACAAGTTCGTACATCTATCTACTTCTAATCACTCCCTAAATTTTATATCATTTAATAACTTTTTATGATATAATTATATCACACTAAGAAATAAAAATAAATAAAAATAAAAAAATATTTTATAAATATCATAATTTTATCCGACTTTTTTGATTTTCATGTATCGGATATACACGATTCCGGTTTCGGAGCAACTACATTTAAAGTCGAGGATTTAAACGGGGTTGGGTTGGAATTTTTGGAATGGAGAAGCTAACTAAATATATAGGGACGGCAGACACGCCGTCCATTTTTTTCATATGTAAGAATATTATGGATTTTCATACCTTATATATACAGATTTTTTTTAGAATGCCGATATAATTATCAGATAGTTTTTATAAATAAACAAGGAAGTAAAAAGGAGTAATAATTATGGATACATTAACTGTAAAAGAACCGGATCCAACATTGGACAGCGCGATTTTGGATTCTTTAAATATGGCTGTATATTATGTAGATTCGGATTTAAAGATTCAACGCTGGAATAAAGCAACACAGGAACTGACCGGTTACGAAATCAAAGATTTGCCGGGTAAATGTTGCAGAGGCAATCTGCTCTGCAGTATAGATAAAGATTCTGAACCATTATGTTACAGCGGCAAATGCAGAATGGAAGCTACAATTAAAGACGGCGTCCCAAGGGAAGGCGTTGCGTTCGTAAGAAACAGATCCGGGGACAGGGTGGCGGTTAAAGCCCAGACTAAGCCGGTTTACTCCGGCGAGAATATTATCGGAGCCCTTGCCGTTTTAAACAAATCAGAAGATTCCGTCGAAACTAAAAACGAATTAGTCGATTCTCTGACAAAAATTGCCTTGACCGATAAATTAACGGGATTATATAACCGCCGTTACTTTGAGGGGGAATTAATTGTAAGGCTTTCGGAAATCCGGGCGGATAAAACCCAATACGGTATTTTATTCTTAGACATTGATAATTTCAGCAATTTCAACAATACTTACGGACACGACACAGGTGACGCCGTTCTGGCTGAAATGAGCAATGCGATTGTCAGAAATATCAGAAAAACCGACGTGTTTTGCCGCTGGGGCGGGGAAGAATTTGTCGGAATGTTCGAAGTGGATTCATTCCATGGATTAATCACACTCGGCAACAAAATCTTAAAATCAGTAAGGGACGTGAGAGTTCCGCATAACGGCGAAGAATTATCTATTACCGCATCTATCGGCATTACCGACGCAAGAGCCGGAGATACTGTGGAAGGCGTCATACGAAGAGCGGATAAATTTATGTATGACAGCAAAACGGCGGGGAAAAACAGATATACAATAGGATAGCAAATATTTCAAAAATTTATCATTAACCACTTGACAAACCCAACGGATTGGAGTAAAATAAGCATAGAGAAATAATGAAATGCAATGCAAGCAACCGCAGGGATCTCTTACCTCCCTACGGTCTGCATAAAGGTGACGACACACCATATACAACGGAATTATTCCGCACTTGCACTATCATATTATACATCATTTGGAACGAATAGTCAATAGATATTTTGAAGTGCTTTTGTTTGATTTTACAGTCCGTGTATGGGTTCGCCATGCACGGCTTTTGTTGTTTCTCGGCGGAACTATCTTTGGGTGGGTGGCGAGGCGAGGCGACGCAGCCTCGTTCACCCGAGGATACCCCGCTGGGAAAACAGAATTTCAATACAAAAATGGAGGTAATTCCAATGAAAAAGGTAAAATGCAGCAAGTGCGAACACTACTTTTATAATGTGCATAACGGGAATGAGTACTGCATAGAGCAAGCGATGAAAAAAAGATTGTTTACTGCGTATTTCAAAGGGGAGATTGACGATCTCCCCAAATTAATTCCGCCGCACTGGAGGTGCAGGGATTTCAAAAAAAGAAATGAGTTCAACCCCTACATATTGTAATTATATATTTAAAAGCTGTATTATATCCCCTCACTCACCTTAACTTGACCCATGAATAATTAATAATAAAAGATCCGCAAAATGGCGAGTATTCCGGCTCCCCCTGTCACTGCGCGACACCCCCTCTAATCGCGCTTCGCGCTGAGGGAGGCGGCTTCCGGCTCCTCAACCCTTGCCTCCCTCAGCCCGTAGGGCGATTAGAGGGGGGTGTCGCGCAGTGACAGGGGGAGCCGGAAGCATATTCTTAATAAAATATAAATTAGACTTTGTACATTTCCGCGATGCCATGCTCGGCTTTGGCGACTTCTGCGTCGAGTTTGCCGCACCTCGCCAAATCACCGACTGAAATCATGCCGACAATGTCTTTTCCGGAAATTACCGGCAGACGCCGTATCTGTTTATCGCTCATAAGTTTGACTGCGTCTTTTATATCCGCTTCCGGAGCTATGCTTACAACGTTTCTCGTCATAATTTTCTCTATCTTTTCGTGCGGACCAAATCCCTTTGATATGCCTCTGGTTATAATATCCCTGTCTGTGACAATGCCGACAATCCCGTTTGTATCGCAAACCGGCACAACCCCGATATCCGCCCCGCACATCAGTTTAGACGCGTTTTCCAAAGTCATGTCCGGCGCCACACAGCATATATGATTTGTCATCAAATCTTTTACTTTCATAAAAATAAACCTGCTTTCCCAAATTATTTTTGAATTAATCTTGTTCAGGTTTATTTTTTGCATTTATAACCGCGTTATGCGCGGAAATTACTTTTAATTTGATGTAATTGATGTAAATTTTGTTATATTAATTTTTTTAATCTGACGCGGATCCTGCTGAATTCGGATTATTCGCAAACGCAGTGACAGAATCGCTGTAAAGTTTTTGCCATACGGACGTTTTATCTTTCAAGTCTCCCAAAGCGATCGCCGCCTGCGAAGTGGAGAGAACATTGGCTGATAGTCCGTCTTTTAAATAAGAATATCCCGCGACGGTTGTAAGTTTAAAAATATCAAGCCCGCCAATTACTTTTTTAATATTCTCGTTTGCGCTGCCGTCGTCGTTATAATATCCGACCAGAGCGGACAGAGCGACGGCGGTAGAGTTTGAATTTTCGGTTGCGTTAGCCGAAACCGACGCGCACGCGCCGTCGTCGCCGACGTTATTTTCCAAAAATTTTACAGCGTTTTGCATTAACGGAATCGCCGGA
>WQYZ01000009.1 GCA_009780985.1 Oscillospiraceae bacterium
TATTCAACCGAGCATATCTTTTTGCTTATATCTATACAAATTTACCCAAATTCATACAAATTTGCGCGAAATTTTATTCTCAATATAATTATATACAGGCAGTATTAATTTGTCAAGAGTTGTAAATTGCTGGAAAAACACTTTTTTGCATAAATATAGACATAAAAATGATAACCTAACGCAAAATATAGGGAAAAGTGTAAATCAATAATTTTGTCACTGCATAATTATTAATTGTAACTTTTTGCTTAAAGTCCAAGCTAAATTTTGGTATAAGAAAATATGCCCTATCGGGCGTTTTATATAAAAACAAAGTAAGTAAAAAATGGAGGTAGTTTATGGCAGATTCATCTAAAAATAAAACTAAAATTGATAAAGAACGTAAGAAAAGATTCTGGAGAATAAGCAAGAACACAAATTTCGATTCCGACCATATAAAAAGTGAGATTCAATTAGCGTTTGGAGAAGTTACAACTGAAACATATTTACTGATGGAAACTGCGATAAATATAAGCAAAATATGCGAAAAATATAATATAACACTTAAATGGATAGTTGACTGTGAGATTAACGCATTTTTTATTTTATTTTTTCAGTTGGCATATTTACATAGATTATCTGTTTCATATGAAATATCTGATTTTGACAATATAGAACAAATACTTCTTTCGCAATCGTTATCATCTCTTAAAAAACCTATATTTGTTGAAAAGGTTTATCAAAAAGAAATGATTATACGAGATAGACTTAAAATCTATGCGGAAATGCTACAAAATGAAAGTATAGACGTTGGAATATTTTTTGCTTATGAAGATATGTCGGTTTACAAAAATTCGGATCCGGTGAGGATGACATTACTATTAGGCGACATTATAAGTAAAACATTACTATATGGAGTATATGTTCCAAATAATTTTGTTCATCAAGAAGAACGGAATGAAATTTATTTGAAATCCGAACAAATTTATTTCTGCAAATTATTTTTAGATCTTTTTATGACATATTTAAACGAAATATATAAGAAGAGTTTTTGGAACGACAGTCGATTTGCGCAAGAGCAAGAAGTTGAAAAATTTACAGTGCCAACATAACCCTTGACCGAAAAAGAGGGCTATATTATAAATTACCAGTATTTTTGGGTTTTTTTCTTACCACATTTTACACACTCATATTTTACTTTTTTAAAACTTGCTGGTATATCTAAATATCTTGTGATATAATTCTCTTTTATAACTTTAAATTCATGTTTACATTTTCTAAAAATACTAATCATTTAATATCCTTTTTTATTATTAATATAAAATTTTATTAATGTATTGCAGGAGGTTCAATATGGCAAAGAAACCAGTTTTTGTATCATTTGATTACGAAAAAGATAGAAATTATTATTATACTATGAAAATGTGGGACGCTAATTCAAATTTTGAATTTGTTTTTAGCGATTATACTTCAAAAGAAATTCAAAGCGACAGTATTCCTGTTGTAAAAAGTTGTTTGACTAAAAAAATTAAAGAAGCTACATATACGCTTGTCATTATCGGTAAGGATGCTAATAAAAAACACAAGGACAGTGAAGCAATAGGTTATAGAAACTGGCAGAACTTTGAAATAGCGAAAAGTAAAGAAAATGGGAAAAAATTAATTGGAGTAAAAATTGACAGGCTTTATGATTCGCCAGAAGAATTGTATAATTCAAGGGCTTCATGGGCGATGAGTTTTACGCAACAAGCAATTATAAAAGCTCTTAATGAGGCATGAATGGATAGGTTGGAATTTTTAAATGATCATTATAAAGATTCGTTCGGCTTATTAAAAAGCGAGCAATCTAACAGAAACAGACTTTTTATATGTTTATGCATAATTGTTATTATCCACTTTTTTCTAATTATTAATACTGATAGCATTATGACTATTTTTATAAATTTATTAAAAGATACATATAATATAGATATAAGCAATCAAATTAACATTATACAAAATTTATTATGGTTTGTATTATTGTATTTTACAATGAGATATTATCAGTCAAATATTTATATAGAAAGGCAATACAAATATATTCATAAATTAGAAGAAGATATATCTAAACTTTCAGGAATAGAATTTTATAGAGAAAGTAAAAGTTATTTAACTTATTATCCATTAGTATTAGATTTTGTACATATATTATATACTTGGATTTTCCCATTATTATTTGAAGTAGTAATAATAGCAAGGATTATAATGGAATATTTGTCGTATTCTTATATAAAAGTATCTTTAATCATAGACTTTGCTATATTTTTATGTTGTTTTGTATTAACGGTTTTATATATAGTAGCTATACATCGAAAGACACCCATAAATCAAGAAAATGAGTAATTACTCGAATATATAAATTTTATTATACCATAATAATTACTGGAATCAGTTGCATTTTTGTTAATTTTTTTAGTTTTTACTGAAAATACGAAATGTTGAATATCGTCTGCCAGTGCGATTACATAGCCGACTGGCAGCGCTGGAGGTATTGAGGCAAAACTTCCCGTTTGCATAAACACAGAAAAGAGCGTATAATATACATAGAAAGGTCGTGATAACATGAATATACAACAGCCAAATAGACAGACAATTCAAACAAAAAATACTAAGACAGTCAAAAATGAAAAACAATATAAAACGATAACCGAACTATTGGAAGAATATTATCAGAAGCCTATAACCGAGATTTTGGATAATGCCGAAACCATATCCGAAGAATATGACTTCGGTAAACCTGCCGGGAGGGAATACTGGTGAGCTATGTTCCAAAGAAAGGCGATATAATATCTATGGAGTTTGACCCGCAAGCCGGACATGAACAAAAAGGTCGCCGTCCGGCGTTGGTTATAAGCAACGGCACATTTAACAAATTCACAAAATTCGCTATGGTATGCCCTATATCAAATTCAGACAAAGGTTATGTTTTCCATGTAAAATTGGATGATAAGACGAAAACCAAAGGCGTTGTTTTATGCGACCAAGCGCGAATATTGGATATAACGGCAAGGAAAGCCCAATTTGTCGAGACGATTTCCGGTGAAATATTGGACAAAATAACTAATATGGTAATAAGCTTTATTGCCGACGATAAATAATCCAAAATCCCGTTTGCTGAAAGCGTTCAGCAGCGTATAATATACATAAAGAACTTTTTGAAAAATCAAGAAACTTTGTTTCTTAGATTTTTCTAATAAGTTCTTTCAAGAAAGGTCGTGATAATATGACAACTACAATCCAAACGGTATCGCTTGATAACAATTTATTAAAAGATGTGGAAAATTTTAAATCCGCAGGACATTACCAGACAAGTTCGCAGGCTATCGAAGAATTAGTCCGCAGGGCTATAAAAACATTAAAAGAAGAAGCAGACGATGAATATCTGCTTGCGCTTGCCATTGAAAGAGAAAAAAACGACAACGGTGTAAGATATTCCTTTGAGGAAATTTTAGCTGAGGATGGTTTAACGATTGAAGATATTGACCGTATGCTTAAAGAGGAGGACGTTGAACTTGAATACGAACTACCAAATAGAATGGTCTGATGAGGCTAAAAAAGACAGGAACGAGTTTAACGCATACCAAAGAACTCAAATTAACAAAGCTGTTCACAAAGTTTCTCAAAATCCTCTGCCTCAGAACGAGGGCGGTTACGGCAAGCCTTTGGGAAACAAGTTTGGCAATAATCTGACTGGTCTGTGCAAAATTGTGTTAATGAAGTTAGGCATTCGCGTTGTATACAAATTAATCCGAACAGACGAAATTATGAGGATTATTGTAGTCGCCGCCCGTGCAGATGAAGAAGTATATAATATCGCGGCGGCACGAAATACATAACAAAAAATCCCGTTAAGGCGGGATAAAATTGTATAAAGGATAAAAAAATGCCCTATTCTATTTATTTACGTAAGAGCCGCTCTGACAGTGAGAACGAAACGCAGGAAATAACGCTCGCCCGCCATGAAAAAACATTGCTTGAATTAGCTCGGAAACAAAACCTTAATATCGTGCAGATTTATAGAGAAGTCGCGTCCGGAGACAGTATAGAAGCGCGCCCGGAAATGCAGAAGTTATTACACGCCGTCGAACAAAGAATGTATGACGGCGTTTTAGTTATGGACTTAGACAGGCTCGCCCGCGGAGACAGTGTAGACCAGGGTGTTATAGCCCGTTCTTTTAAATATAGTGATACCAAGATTATAACTCCGGCAAAAATATATAAGCCCGATGACGAATCAGATGAAGTATTCTTTGAGTTTGGATTATTTTTAGCCCGGCAGGAATATAAGACAATAACGCGCCGAATGCAAAGAGGACGCCAAATTTCTATACAAGAAGGTAAGTTTATCGGCAGCATTCCGCCATATGGTTATAACAAAGTTAAATTGTCAAATCAAAAAGGTTACAGCCTCAAAATAAATGCCAACGAAGCTGAAAATGTCAGGCTTATTTTTGACCTGTATGCAAATGAGAAAACAGGAACCACCCTCATAGCAAAAAAGTTAAATGAATTAGACAGTCAAAAAATATGGTTATCAACTACCGTCAGAGAGATATTAAATAATCCGGTTTATATCGGAAATATAAGAATTAATTCTAAACCTATGAAAAAAGTTACGGAAAACGGTAAAATAAAAACGTCGAGAACTAAAAACAAAAACTGCGTTGTAGTAAAAGGATTGCACGAACCTATAATCAGCTCTGAATTATGGGAAAAGGCTCAAAAAAATATAATGGGGCATAAACCCGTTAAAGTCAAAAGCGGATATGAAACAAAGAACCCTCTGGCGGGACTTGTTTACTGCGGTAAATGCGGCAAAAGCATGATACGTCACGTATATAGAGCAGACGAAGAACAGATAATATGCTCGACTATAAATTGTAACAATGCTGCATGCAAACTTGACGTATTGGAACGGCAAATAATAAAAGCATTGGAAATATGGACTGAAAATTATAAGTTAAAGTTTCCGGAAATATCCCGAACGAAGTTCGGGCAAGAAACCGAAACGAATGCCAAAACATTAAACCGGATAAAATCTGGACTTAAAGAACTTGAAAAGCAGTCTGAAAATATACATGATTTATTGGAACGCGGAGTTTACGATGTGCAGACATTTTTAGACAGGCAAAAAGTAATAGCCGAAAAGACGGAAACTTTAAAAAAAGAACAAAAGGAGTGTGAGAAATCAATAAATTTACAGAAAGAAAAGTCTTCAAATAAAAATAATCTGCTTCCGAAAATCCATAAAGTCATGGATATATACCCGAAATTACAAACTCCGAAACAAAAGAACGAACTTTTAAAAGAAGTTATTGAAAAAGTGGTATATACTCGTGAAAAAGGCGGGCGTTGGATTAATCCAGAGGATTTTGAAATCGAACTTTACCCTAAAATATAGAGAATTTGCAGTAATCATAAGATAACAGATACATCTGTAACAATGGCTGCTAAGGCGCATATGCGTAATCAGAAACCGCTCATTATCGGGCTTTGTACGAATGATACTGATATAATAGGAACAAATCAAATAAAAATTAAGTGACAGCGGCTCCCGCACAAAAGGAAAAAGTGCGGGAGCTTTAATTTATCGGTTAATAATTTAAGTTTAAGAATAAATTAAAAATGAGTTTATAAGCTGAAATTTGGATATAAAAATATCAGGGAATACGATAGAACATATTTTTATAATTCAGCATACAATTTTATTAATATTTATTAATAAAATTTAAAGGGGGCGTCTTATATTTTGGATAATTATATTATTATAAACGAAACTGAACACGACGGATTTAAGGTTATATCGTATATAGAAAACTTGTCTGCGGAAGAACGTATGAAAAGAGACAATCAATTATCGCGGACTGCAATAAAATTATTATATGAAAAGTCTGGTAAACAATCAATTTTGCAGTCAATACAAAAGACGGGCGGCGGGGAATATTGATTGCGGTTTATGTAAGACAATCTGTCGATAAAAAAGACAGTATCAGCATTGAAAGCCAGATTGAATATTGTAAAAATAAGATAATATCAGGAGAAGAATACAAAATATATGAAGATAAAGGATTCAGCGGGAAAAATACAGCCCGTCCCCAGTTCCTGCATATGATGAAAGACATAGAGCGCGGCGAAGTTACAAAAGTAATTATTTACAAGCTCGACAGAATCAGCAGGGCAATATTAGATTTTGCCAATATGATGGATACTTTTGACAAACACAATGTAAGCATAATATCGTGCAATGATCCGATTGATACTACTACTCCAATGGGTCGGGCAATGCTGACGGTAACAATGACTTTTGCGCAGTTAGAGAGAGAAACTATTCAGCAGCGAATAAAAGACAATTATTACGCCAGAGGAAAACAAGGTTATTATTTAGGCGGGCGCGCTCCGTTTGGATACAAAAAAATTGAAACAATTTTAAACGGAAAAAAGACTTATACGTTTGAATCTCAAACAGGGCAGGCAGAGCAGGTATATCAATTATTTTCGGATTATGGGGGTACAGATATATCGTTGGGGAAATTATCGGCAAAACTTACCGAAGAAGGGACTAAAACAAATTCCGGAGGGATTTGGAGCGGGGTATCTTTAGGACGTTTACTCAGGAATCCCGTATATGTGAAAGCAGACGCGGACATTTATCTGTATCTTAAAAATAAAGGAGCCATCATGAATAACGATGTCGGCGATTATATCGGAGAGAACGGCTGTTATGTTTATGCGGAACGTAAAAGGATATCAAAGAGTAAATTTACTGATTTGTCACAGAGTTATGTAACGCTTGCCCTGCATAAAGGTCTTATTCCCGCTGATTTATGGCTGCGCTGTCAGCATAAACTCGATAATAACAAACAAATTAAAAACAACGGCAAAGGAACGCACAGCTGGCTGTCTGGTTTGATGAAATGCGGCTATTGCGGGATGGCGGTTAATGTGGTAAACAATAACAGAGGCAGTAATTATATAAACTGCGGCGGAAGAAAACTCAGAATATGCTATGAAAGAAAGCGCGTCGTAAAAATCGAACAAATCGAAGCCGTCATACAGGAACAGTTATTAAAAAGAATAAAAAAAATAAAAATTCAAGAAGTGCCGACGGCATTGGATAGTAATCCGGAACTTAATTACTTAAAGATTAAATTAGTGCAGATTGAAGAAAAAATTAATAATTTTATTAAACAAATAGGCGATGCAAACAATGTGGTAATGCAGTATATAAATCGAAATGTTGCAGAACTGGACGAAAAGAGAAAAGATATAAATTCACAAATTGTGAGATTAAGCAATGTAAACGACACGCCTGATTATGGGGGATTAGAACTTGAAAAATGTATAGATAACTGGGATAATTTTGACATTGGCGAGCGCAAAATAATCGCTAAGACTTTTATGAAAAAGGTCGGCATTACAGATGATTCTATAGAAGTAATATTTTATTGACATTTATACCCTGATATGAAATGAAATGATATTTTATTATAAAATATATTCGTTAAAGTAAAGTATAGTTTCATTAAAAGCAATTATAATAAATATTATAAATCAATTATTATATTTATAAAAAATTAAATATCGCAAGATAATTGTTGATATATTAATTAAAAATAATACTGCTCCGAAAGAACAGAAATAAATATTTTATTTTCCTATTGACAAATATTTTATAATATGGTATAATCATTTGAGAAAACGAAATTCCCCATGTAAAAGACGAACATGGTTGCGATGTTATAGAAAAAATGAAATATACGTCTAATCTCAATTCAATCGCAACCGAAGAATGCACAAAAACCGATATGATTAACTTATCAACAAAGGAAATAGCGTAAAAACAAATTATTATAGAAACAATATTTGGAAAGCTGGCGAAGATGTTAGGGTGGTTGATAATCGTTATATAAGAACCGACGCTAATAATATAAAAGCCGATAATCTTGAAAACTTGCCCACATATTGAAATTATTAATGCGGTGTCCTAACCGCGCACTTTTAAGGTGAATAATATGTTTGATATTAAAACCATTGCATTAAAAGATTTAGCTTATATAAAATTTTGTATAGTGGATGAAATACAAAAAGATTTTATTAAAACTAAATGGATAACGAGCGCTAATTTATTACCCAATAATGCTATATCCATACCTTTGCCGGAATATGAACTAAAACCCAACGACAAGTTAAGCGTTTATTCAGGGGATATTATTATTAAACGAATTAATCCGACTTATGTAAATTATATTGCAAGCGAATTGAAAAATATTTATGTATATAATAATTTAATAATAGTTAAACCACGAAATATTAATAGCAAATATTTGGCATGTATTTTAAATAATAAAATAGAGGCTTTGGGAATAAAAAGTTCTGTAGGAGCGATAAAGGCGACAGTCAACAGGCTTGAATTAGAAAATTTACCAATTCCGGTTTGCCCGGAATCAAAACAAGAATTGATAGGTGAATTATGGCTAAAAAGTATGATGAAAAAGAAAATGCGGTTACGTCTTGCAGAACTTGAGAATATAAGAGAATTGGCCGTAATAAATAAATTAATCTCACCTAAAAACAGGAGGAATTGATGATGGCTGCTTTCACTACATTTGACGATATTAAAAATGCGCTTTGGGCTGGAGCTAATACATTTCGGGATAATATTGATGCGGCTAACTATAAAGATTATGTATTGTCGATGTTATTTGTAAAATATCTAAGCGACACTTATGACGAAAGCGTCGAGGATTTAAAAAAAGAATATGAAGGAATACGACTTGAAAGACAGATAAAATTATTGCCATTTTCTTTAAAAGAAGAATTTACATTTAATTATTTGCTGAAAAATAAATATGCCATTGACATCGGAACTAAAATAAGTGAAGCGCTTATCGGCATTGAAACTGCTAATTCGATATTAGCCGGAATTTTCAGAGGCATTGATTTCAACAGCGAATCCAATCTCGGAAAAAAAGAGCAAAAGAATCCGTTGCTGCGTAATTTGTTGGACGATTTTGCGAATCTTGACTTAAAACCAAGAAATATTCAAACAAGGCAGGAACAAGTTCCCGCCGATGTCATTGGAGATGCTTATGAATATATGATCGGCGAATTTGCAACAATGGCCGGAAAAAAAGCCGGAACATTCTTTACGCCACAACCGGTTTCTGAAATAATGGCGCAAATCGTCGCACCGCAGCCGAAAGACAGAATATATGATCCGACATGCGGTTCGGGCTCCTTGCTTATTCGCACGGCTCGCAAGGGCGGATTTGATAAAGTATCGATATATGGTCAAGAGGTCAACAGTTCTGCTATTTCAATGGCGAGAATGAATATGTTTATTCACGATATTAAAGACGCGAAAATCGCATGGGGGGATTCGCTCGCAAACCCTCAGCATTTAGATAGCGATGGCAACTTAATGAAGTTTGAATGTATTGTCGCGAATATGCCTTTCAGTAAAGATAAGTGGGCCGAGGGGTTTAATCCCGGCGGCGAGGTATCTGCGGACGACGAAAATGAAAAAAACAAAAAGTTGAAAAAAGTTGAATTTAAAATGGAACCCGGACTTGATATACACCGTCGATTCAGCATGGGCGTACCGCCGGCAAGTAAAGGCGATTGGGCTTTTATATTGCACATGATCGCGAGTATGAGTGGAAATGGACGCGTTGCGGTGGTTGCGCCTCACGGAGTATTATTCCGCGGCGCAAGCGAAGGCAGAATCAGGCAAACAATGGTTGAAAAAAATCTTGTAGACGCAGTAATCGGGCTACCTGAAAATATTTTTTACGGCACTTCTATTCCAGCGTGTATTTTGGTGTTTAAAAGGGGAAGAACAACTTCTGATGTTTTATTTATCGACGCGTCAAAAGGATTTATAAAAGAAAAAGCAAAAAATAAATTACGCGATGAAGACGTTGAAAAAATAGTATCAACATATAAAAAATTTACTGACGGAGAAAACGCGGAAACAGAAAAATATAGCCATGTAGCGAAACCCGAAAAAATCATAGAAAATGAATATAACCTGAACATCCCGCGCTATGTAGATACTTTTGAAGAGGAAGAACTGATTGACTTAGACGCGGTGAATGAAGAAATTGCAAATCTTAAAACAAAAATAGCCGTTGTCGAAAAAGAAATCGAGGGTTATTTAAAGGAGCTTGGAGTATGAGGGATGAAATAAAGAAAAGGATAGAACAGATAAATAACGGTATTGTGCCGGAGGGGTATAAAAATATTTCTGGCGGTATTGTGCCTTGTGATTATGAAGAAAAAATATATGGCGACCTTTTTAAATTTTATGGAGGGCTCGGCATACCGCGTAATGAATTAAGCGATACTGGTATTCCATATCTCCATTATGGAGATATGCATATAAATACTTTTACGAAAATTAATTATTCCCAATATGCAGAAATGCCAAAATATGACGGTAATGTAAAAGGCGACGAAACTTTTTTACTTGATGACGGTGATGTTGTATTTTTGGATGCCTCTGAAGATTTAAATGGCACGTCAAGATGCGTTGTAATTGATAATCCTAAAAATAGACTTTTCATCTCAGGATTACATACTTTTGTCGCAAAATCTAAAAATGATGATTTAGTAAAAGATTTTAAACAATACATTTCTATGCCGCGATATATACAAAAACAGTTTGAAACATTAGCAGTCGGATTTAAAGTTTATGGCTTAAATAGAAATACTGTCAGAAAAATTGTTATCGCCTATCCGCCTAATAAAGACGAACAACAACACATAGCTGATATTCTTATGAAATTGGGCGAAGCGGTATCTTTACAGGAAAAACTAGTCGAAAAACTTGACGAACAGAAGAAAGCTTTCATGCAGCGTTTGCTTGGACCAAAAGAGAATTGGAAAAAAGTGAAAATCGGTTCTTTGGTGGTAGAAAAAACAGAAAGAAATAAAATTGCGTGCGAAAATGTAATGAGTATCTCCAATAAATTAGGCTTTATTAACCAGGAAGAACAATTCACAAAGCAAGTTGCGAGTGAAGATAAAAGTAATTATAAACTTGTTTTAAAAGATTATATAGCATATAATCCTTCCCGTATCAATGTAGGTTCAATAGCAATTTATAAAAATGATGATATAGGCATTGTAAGTCCTATGTATATAGTATTTGAATGTAAAATAATATCGCCAAAACTTTTATTATTACTTTTATCTACCAATAAAGGTAAATATGATATAGGAAATTTTTTATCGGGGAGTGTAAGGGATTCATTAAATTTTGGGGACTTGTGCGAAATAAAAATAAAATTACCACCGACAGATAATCAAAAAGAAATTATAAAAATATTTGATAAATTTGAGCAAAACATCGACCTAAACCGTCAAAAACTCGAAAAGCTTAAACAACAGCAAAAATCATTAATGCAGTTGTTATTAACTGGGATTGTGAGGGTATAGCTTATGTTAGACCATAGGATATTCAATGAACGACCCGAATGTCAGGACAGGCTCATAAAATTTCTTGTAAACATGGGTTATGAATATGTATCGCGCAGCGAAGCGGAATCGAAGAGAGGTTCGCTCTCAAAAGTTATCTTTGAAGATGAGCTTATTCGTTTTTTGCAAAAACAAACTTATAAATTTAAAGGACATGAACTTTTATTTTCGGGTGAATCTATTTCAAAAGCCGTCAACGCCTTAGACGCTTCCCTTTTACAGGGATTATCTATGGCAAGCAAAGAAATATATAATTTATTAACGCTTGGTATTAGTTTGGAAGAAAGTATAGCGATCGATAAAGAAATGCCCGTCCGCCAGTCTTTTGATCTAAACTATATTGATTTTGAATTTCCGGCAAATAATATTTGGCAGGTAACCGAAGAATTTAGTGTAGAACGCTCAAACGGCAGTTTTGCGCGTCCTGACGTTGTTATTTTGGTGAACGGTATCCCTTTTGTCGTTATAGAATGTAAAAAATCAAGAATTGACATTAAAGAAGGCGTCTTACAGAATGTCCGCAATATGAAACCGGATTATATACCGCAGCTTTTTAAATTCAGCCAGCTTGTGGTATCGCTTAATCCAAACAAAGTATTATACGGAACATCTGGTACGATAGCTGATCATTTCGTTGAATGGCGCGAAGACGAACTCGACTGGCAGAAAGAAATTTGCGAAAAATGTTCGCCCGACGGACAAATTTTAGAACAGGATAAAATATCAGTTTCGTTGTTCAGCAGAAAAAGACTTTTGGATTTAACAAGATATTTTATTATTTATGACAGTAATATAAAAAAAATAGCAAGACATCAACAATTCTTTGCTATTAAAAATGCTATGGACAGGATTAACGGTACGGATGGCAAAGATTCAAAAGGGGGGGTTATATGGCACACACAGGGAAGCGGTAAAAGCCTGACAATGGTCATGCTCGTTAAGAAAATTCAAATGGAAAAAGGAAAAGAAAATCCCCGGTTTATTATTATAACAGACCGTATAAATTTAGACAAGCAAATAAGGGATAACTTTGCCAATTCACAAATGGAGCCGGTACGAGCCGGAAGCGGTAAAGGGCTTAAAAGGCTTCTGAAAGATAAAAATAATATAGTTATTACTACGCTTATCAATAAATTTGAAACAGTATGTAAAAACAAATATTTAAATATTGACAGCGACAATTTTTATGTTTTGATCGATGAAGCGCATCGTTCTCAATACAGTTCTATGTATAACTATATGAGAGAAGTTTTGCCAAATGCGACTATGCTCGCTTTTACAGGAACTCCGTTAATGGCAAAGATGAAAAAAAACACATACAAAAAATTTGGAGAGCCTATCCATAATTATACAATGAAACGTTCTATAGGAGATAAAGTAACTGTACCGTTAGTTTATGAAGGAAGAAAAGTAAAACAAAATGATCCGGCAGACACAATAAACGCTTATTTTGAAAGCCTGACGCAAAATTTGCTTGACGAGCAAAAAAAATATCTTAAAGAAAAATACAGTAAATTTTCAAAACTTGCTGAAGCAAGCAGCCGTATAAATTTAATTGCATTTGATATTTATGATCACTTTATAAATTATTGTAAACCTAAAGGATTAAAAGCAATGATTGTTTGCGCTTCTCGCAGCGCGGCAGTAGATATGTATAATGTGATTAATGGGTTGCCGGGATTAGAGGCAAATCCTCGTGTTGTTATCAGTTTTGGAGATAAAAAAGAAGGCGATGATGACGATAATTCGACTTTAGCAATCAAAAAAATTAATGAATATCGCCAAAAAGTCGTTAAACCTCTTTTTGGGGATAACAACGAAAAATACGATGAAAGCGTTTGCGAAGATTTTAAAAATCCGGAAGGAGATATTAATATCCTTATTGTAAAAGATAAATTGCTTACGGGTTTTGATGCTCCTGTTGCCGGCGTTTTGTATCTTGACAAATCTGTAAAAGAACATAGTTTGCTGCAAGCTATTGCGCGTGTCAATCGCGTATATAAAAACAAAGATTTTGGACTTATTGTTGATTACTGGGGAATATTTGGAAAACTTAACAACGCAATCGATATGTATAATGATGCAGAATCCGGTTTTGACAAATTCGATAAAAACGATATAAGCGACGTTGTTTTTATCCCAGTTGATGAAAAAAATAAAATCGCTGACGCACATAAATCTTTATTTGATATGTTTTCAGATATTTCGTTAAATGCTGCGTCGGACGAATGGCAAAAATTTTTGGAAGACGAAATTGTTCGCAAAGAATTTTATGATAAGTTAAAAATACTTGCTAATTTATTGAATTTGGCGATGACACATCGCGAGATATTTGTTGAATTAGGCATCGAATTAATAGAAAAATACAAAGAAGATTATTTGTTTTTTAATAAGCTAAGGCATAGTGTTATAGAGAGATATGATGATAAAATAGACTTTTCAAAATACGAAGACGGAATAAAAAATTTAATAGATACTTTTGTAAATGCTACAGATATTAAAATAGTAGTTGAACCCGTTTCAATCAGCGATAAAAAGGCAATGGATAAACTTTTAGCTGAAATTGATTCTAATGAGGTGCGGGGAGATATTATAAAAACAAGAGTAGAATCCAAATTAAAACAAATTCGATATGATGACCCTTTACTTTTTGAGGAGTTTTCTACTAAAATAAAACGTACATTATTAGAATATGATGAAAATCGAGATGCTGATAAATACTATTTAAATATGGAAATATTAGCTGACGATTTGAGGAACGGCATTATATCATACGAATACCCAGTGAGCATTGCAAATGACAGCGACGCAAAGGCTGTTTACGGTTGTATTGTTACAAATTTGAAAAACGATAATATCAATATTCCCAAAGAAGAACAAATTGCAGACTATTCTTTGAAAATTAAAACTGCCGTTGCAAATAATACCAAAAGAGATTGGAAACACAATGAAATAGCGCATAAAGCTATACACCGCGTTTTAGATGATTGTTTATTTGAAATGTTTGAAAATATTGGCATAACAATCGATAATAATAATGTTGAGATGCTCGACTTAATTATTGATGAGATTATGAAAGTAGCGGTGGCAAGATATTAATGGACATATATAAATTGTATTTAAATGAACAAAATGGAACAGTTATCATTAATATTCTTCGAAAAAATATTAAAAATATTCATCTGAAGGTATTTAGAGATTTAAATATAAAATTGTCTGTTCCTTGTAAAGCGCCAAATGATTTTATAATAAATTTGCTAAATCAAAAAGCAGCCTGGATTAATATTCAAATAACAAAATATAAGATGGCAAGTGGTTATAATAATCTTGATAATATAAAAAGCGGCGCATCCACTCAATTTCTTGGTAAAGACATACGTATCTATAAAAAATTATCTTTGGAGAATAGTGTTGAAATTGATGAAAAGAGTATTAATATTTGCATAAAAGATATTGACGATAAAGAACTCGGAAACAAATTATTTAACAAATTTTGGAGAATGCAGGCAGATGAAATTTTTAAGCGGGAATTGGATGAATTATATCGAAATATTTTCAAAAAATATAATATCGAAAAGCCCAGTATAATAATTAAAAAAATGAAAACCCTTTGGGGGAGCTGCACAAAAACAAAAAATAAAATAACATTAAATGAATATTTATTAAAAGCTGATATACGCTGTATTCAATATGTTATTTTACATGAATTGTCTCATTTGTTATATACTTATCATAGCGTGGATTTTTACAATTTTATGACGGTGCAAATGCCTGACTGGAGAGAAAGGAAGAATCAGCTAGATAAAGAAGTGGTGCAAGGATTATGAAAAATAAAAAAGTTTATGTAATCTAAGAAAATTATAAAAATAAAGGAGGCTAATAATATGTCGAAAAATCTCAAACTAAAATATGTGGAACGAAAAATATATTTTTATAAAGTTACTTGTATATGTAATGGAAAACTGATTAAGTTAAATGAAATTTTTGATTCTTACATAAAAAAATTTAAGAGTAATACTAATAAATTAAGTGAAAATGGCCTACTATTGCCGTCTTTGGAGAAATATTACTTCCTTGAAGCTAAATGTCATGTTTCTGATAAAAATATTTATATGGGGCAATTCTTAAGCCTACGGGATACCGATTTTCCATATTTATTCAATATTTTTAATGGAAACCGACAGGAAATATCATCAAATGCGAACGATACACTTATGGAGCTGACCCATTTTATATGTTATACAACTCAAGAGCTGATTGCCAGCGAATTTAACTTTTACGGCGCCAGAATAGAAACTATGGGAACTTACTTAGAATATATAATGCGTGATATTTATCCCAGTCAAAAATATAAAATAGAAATTTTGCCAATCGTTATTCCTGAATATTATGAAAAAATCGCAAGGTGTAAAAGCATATCGAAACTGCAATTTAAAGTTGCTCAACCCGGATTAAAGTTATTAAAAGAATATTGAATAATTAACGCTTATGATATTGCGTCAGATAATATCAGCAATGATGCACCCTTTTATATTGATATTGAATTTTCCGGCGGAAAAAAAGGTGCAAAAATACCATTAACTGATCCCCAAAACTTTTTACAAAAAATAATTACTATGGTAAAAAATGCTAATGAGGCAAATAATGTAAAAGAAAATAAAGAAAATCCGATATTTAATATAGCCAAAATGCGAGGATACGATATTGATGAAGGAAAAATTATTCCTTATGATTTACTTGATGAAAAATTGTTGCATACGGTATGGGTGGAAAAGATATCATCACGTACAAAATATGTAAATCCTGACAAATGTTTGACGCAATACAAAACGCATATTATAGTCACATAGATACCGTATTAAAATATATGAGGGACTTTCATGATGAAAAAATTTAATACCATTTTGTATCGTGATAACATTGCTGTCGCAATGCACTTTTTATTGGGTATATTTTTATCAGGAATATTTATCATAATAATTTATTTTACTAAAATTATTCCATTAGATCAGTTTAAAGAATTTATTAACACAGAGATTATATCACTTTCTGCCACTATCGCTGGATTTGAACTTGCGGGAGTTACTTTACTTATTTCTCTTTCTGGAAATAAGAAGCTACAATACATCAGAGATATTGGAAGCGATAAAACAATATATAAACTTTTTTATTATTCAATACTTTTCTTTATATTATCAATTTTATTAATGATTATTGATATTAATCTTTTTAAAACAATAGCTAATAATTATATAATAATTAAAGATATTATAGAATATATTTCAGTCTTTTTAATTGGACAAGGATTTTTATATTTTTTATCGAGTATTCGCATATTGATGTTGATTTTCAAGTGATAAAAATAAAATATTTAAATGAATATCAATTTGTAAAATTCTATTAATTTCGCGCTGTCTTTTGCGATTATATTCGTATGCACATATCTATACATTCGCATTCTCCTTAACATATATCGGATTCGTCCACGCCTGATAGCCGTTATCATCGACGATTTCCGCGCGCACATACGTCCAGTTTTCGTTGACTCCGCATGACGCGCTGTCTCTAAGCTCGCCTTTTTCGCCGACAAACGAACGCCCTAACGGCTCAAACGCAACAAAATGAATCTCCCTCACTCTGCTGCACTTTATATAAACTTTATCGTCTTTTACACCGAATTCATAGATTTCAGGTCCTCTTGAAGCGTAAAATTTCCCGTGAACTATGGCGTCGGTTATGCCTTCTTCCGATTTTTCATCAGCTTTTACCACAATCCAGCCTTTTCCCCTGTCGTTTTGATTGTGATGGCAGTCGTCAGTTGCGAAGATATAACGCATTTTTCCGTATCTCAGCGCGTTGTCCGTGTGGGTCGGCGAATACCCCGTGTCATTTTCAAGATGACATCCCGTATTGAAAATTTCCATGCCGATAAGTCCGTTTAACTCGATGAAATCGTCAATATCGGCTCTCGACCATATGGGGTGGCAATAGAACGTAAAATTGTCGTGCGAATTCAAATCGTCAACTGTTTCCTGTACGGTTTCCAATCCTTTATATTCAGGGTACGCGAATTGATAACCATCGGAATAATTTCTGCCCGAAATTTTACTGCGCACCGCGACTATGTGATGACACATATTTCTGCCGGGAGGATTTATATCAACCTCAAATCCGGGTATTACGATAAAATCATCTGATCGCAGATGTTTGTTGTAGATATATTTCCTGTGATCGGTGAGGGAAATAAAATCATACCCCATTTCTTTGTATTTTGCGACGACTTCTGCGGGCGACAGTTTCCCGTCCGAATTTGTCGTATGAGTATGCAGATTCCCTTTGCACCAGATTCCGTTGTCCGGAAATATTGCTATATCTTTCATAAAAATCTCGCTCCTAACTTAAATTATTTAATCCACATTTCCTATATAACTTTTAGTGATTTGCGGAAAACGGAGAATACCGTTTATGTTGTACTCATCGAACAATCCGTTCAACTCTTTCGCAAATCCATAATATTTTTCAGGTTCGCGTTCCTCACTCGGGCTGAATGACGCTGATAACATTCCGCCGATAAAATGTTCGCGGTTCTCATATAAATCGTTATCAAAAGTTTTATACTCGTAAATGCCATCCGTAAAAAAGTCAGCATATTCATCTAAATCACCGCTCTTTTGCTGACCGCTTTGAGCCGGAGCATGAATGCGGTATTTAGCGATTATATCTTCATTTTTAAGTATAATATCTTCATCGCTGTCTGCTGAAGCGTTCTTCACAATAATAACTTTCCCGCCGGGCTTTAAAATTCGACGGCACTCCTGTTTGAATAATTGCCGGTCAAAATAATGAAACGCCTGCGCAATCGTCACAAAATCAACGCTTGTTTCCCGTAATCCCGTCTTTTCCGCCGGAGCGTTTACCGAAATAAAATTCTGATATTCAGACAAATCTTTTTTGCATGTTTCGCGCATATCTTCGTTCGGCTCAATCGCGTATACTTTACTGCCGCACTCCAATAAAAGCCGCGTAAAAATCCCTGTTCCTGCGCCAATATCCGCGATAACACTGTCTTTTGTGAATCCTGTTTGCGAGTATAAATAATCTAAAAAATCTTTAGGATATGTCGGTCTGAATTTCTTGTAAAGTTCCGCTTTGCCTGTAAACTTATCCTCATTCATTTTCTTACACCTCGATTTTCCATATATCATTATATATGATATTTCAGACATAATAAACAGATTTTTGTAAATTTTATAATTGACAGCAGTATCATAGAACATTCCATAAATTTTCGGAATATGATGTAATATGACAAAATTTCCGTAAATAACAATAAATTTTTGGAAGGAATGAGAATTTTATGCAAAATATAGATTTAGACGCACTGCGGAATGTAGATATTAGGACGGTTGACCCGTCAACATTGGTCGATATTCAGGATGTGAAAATAGACACAAGCCTGCCGAAAGAGGAGCGTATGAAGCAATATATAGAGCAAATCAGAAATCCGTACTGTTTCAAGTGCGGCAAAACGATTGTGAAAGTGAGCTATTCCGACACGGACGTGACATTTACCGAAAGGTGGGAGAGTTATTTATCAAGCCTCTGAAACAACATATAATGCCGCCCTGTATGCGAGAATATCGCGTGAAGACGGCGATAAAAACGAATCAGAAAGCATTGTAAATCAACGAGACTTGATAAAAGAATTTTTGAAATCGAAACCGGAGATAAAACTCGTCTCAGAACGGGTTGACAACGGATATTCAGGGGTTACGTTTGACCGTCCTGCGTTGAACGCCATGCTCGACGACGTTCGGAACGGAGAGATAAACTGTATTGTGGTGAAAGATTTATCGCGGTTCGGCAGGAATTATATAGAAGTCGGGCGTTATATCGAGATATTATTCCCGCTTTTGGGCGCGCGCTTTATCGCAGTAAACGACGGCTATGACAGTACGGATGAGAAAAATCAAACAGATAATTGCATAATCCCGTTTAAAAATATAATAAACGACGCATATTGCGCAGATATATCAAAGAAAATCAGAAGCCAGTTTGAAGTGAAACGCAGAAAAGGCGATTTTATCGGAAGTTTTGCGGCATTCGGGTATTTGAAATCCAAAGAGAACAAGAACAAATTAGTCATTGACGAAATCGCCGCCGCAGTAGTCAGAGATATATTTAAGTGGAAGCTGTCAGGTATGAACCGGCAGGGAATAGCCACTAAATTGAACTCATTGGGCGTTCTGTCGCCTATGGAATACAAGAGAGCGATAGGAATGAATTTCAAGACGGGATTCAAGAAAAACCTCAATGCGAAATGGTCTCCGGTTTCGGTGAGACGCATATTATCAGACGAAATATATACCGGCGTGTTAATACAAGGCAAAATAACTACGCCTAATTATAAAATCAAACGCAGAATAATCAGAGACAAATCAGAATGGACGAGAGTCGA
Organism: Oscillospiraceae bacterium; assembly: GCA_009780985.1. Classification (GTDB taxonomy): domain Bacteria; phylum Bacillota; class Clostridia; order Oscillospirales; family WRJC01; genus WRJC01. The sequence goes on from WQYZ01000009.1 coordinate 19,955, forward strand.
AAACTCACACGAAGCCGTGATTTCACGCGAAGACTTTGAGCTTGCCGCGGATTTACTCCGCAGGGACGCAAGAAGCGCGCCGCATGAAGAAACGATATACCCGTTTTCGTGTATGCTGTTCTGCCCGAAATGCAGGCATAACTTGATACGTAAAACTTCGTTAGTCAACGGCGTAAAATATATATATCATATCTGCGTGAAAAATTACAAAAACGACAGTCGAAAAGGATGCCGCGGTATCAGAATAAAAGACGAGGTTCTGTTTGATGCTGTGAAGTCGGCGCTAAGAAACCATATTCAGAGCGTCTCGGATATAGAGCTTTCACGCAATATGGTTGTGAAGCTGATAGATAAAATAATCGTGTACGAAGGCGGAAGACTTGAAATAATATTCAGATGTAAAGACGAATATGACAGAACTGAGGTGTGCGGATAATGGCGAGAAAGAGCAGAAAAAATACAGAGGTCACTTTCGCAGTGAAATTTGAAGAAAATAACGCTGAAATAATACCAAGTGAGAAAATATATAAAACAGCGATATACGCAAGACTTTCAAGCGAAGACATATCGGACGGCGGGGCTGTCGAAAATCAGATTTTATTGGTACAGAAATATATAGAAAGCAAGCCGTATTTGAAACTGTGGGAGACATTCATCGATAACGGAAAAACAGGCACAAATTTTGAGCGCGGCGGATTTGAGAGCCTTATGGATGCGGCAAAAAGCGGAAAAATCGACTGTATTGCTGTCAAAGATTTGTCGCGTTTCGGCAGAAACTATATAGAGACCGGCAATTATCTTGAAGAAGTGTTTCCGTTTTTGGGTGTGCGTTTTATTTCAGTCAACGACAATTACGACAGTTATGACCTGCCAAGAAGCAATGATAATATAAATTCTTCGAATTTGACGGTTATTTTGAAAAATCTGATAAATGATATATATGCAAGAGACATATCAAAAAAATGCAGAACTGCGCTTCAAATAAAACAGCAAAGAGGCGAGTTTATCGGCAATACCGCGCCTTACGGCTATATGAAATCGCCGGATAATAAGAATAAAATTACTGTCGACGCAGAAACGGCGCCTATAGTCCGCGATATATTCCGGTGGAAATCAGACGGCATGAGCGCTCCTGCTATAGTTGGAAAACTTAACGCGGCGGGAGTTCTGTCGCCGAGCAATTATTTATACTCGAAAGGTTTGCTTTTCCACGAAAAATACGCAAAAAAAATATTGTGGAACGCAAGTATTGTGCGTAAAATTTTGGCAAATCCCGCATACATCGGGCATATGGCACAGGGAAAAAAGAAAAGCAGCTTCGGTTCGGGACGAAAAGAGAAATGTCAGACAATAAATAAATGGATTGTCGTCGAAAATACACACGAGCCGATAATTGAACCGGCAATATTTAATGCGGTCAGGAGATGACGAAAATTAATTTGTCCCTATATTGACATTATCCAACGACGCGTTATCTGCCAATTTGGCGAACATTGGAATTATGATGAATAAAAAGAATGTCTTTTTCGTTCCAATGTATCAGGACGATACGGACCTGAAACCCGCATCTTTGGTCTGCGACATGGATTTGGCGATAAAAACATATGAGCTTGCGCTTCAGGGCAGGCAGATACAACCGGTTATGTTCTGGTAAAAATAATTCAGGGGCGGGAAAACCCGCCCCTGCGATAAAAAATATTCAACTCGTGATTTACATGCCTAATCTATTTTTATTTTGAACACAACGGGACTGTCGCTCTTTACTGTTTTTGTCTTTATCACGAGTTTATCGTCCAATATATCAAATGACGGTTTTTCGTCAAATCCCAAGACTTCGATATCTCTTATAAATCCGTAAAAACAGTTTGATTTTTGACCTAAAGATTTTATATTTACCGTTCCGTTTTTGGGATACGATAAAACAGTGGCATATAAACTACTGCCGTTCTGCGTGAATCTTATGTCTTCGCCGGTGAATTTTTTCTCCTCGCCGTCGGTGAAATGTCCTTCTTTGACTTCTGTTGGACCTTCGCCGAATACTTTGAAGTGCGTCGTATTATATATAGCCTCGCCGTTGACTTTGAGCCAATCGCCTATTTCGAGTAAAACTTTTTTTTCTTCTTCCGTGATTGTTCCGTCGGATTTCGGTCCGATGTTAAGCATCATACAGCCGTTTTTGCTGACTATATCGACTAAATCGCATAGTATTTCGGGGGATTTCTTGAAATTGTTATTTTCGGTATATCCCCATGAATTGCGCGCAATCGACGTATCCGTCTGCCAGAAATTCGCTCTGAGCGTCCCGGACTGCCCGCGCTCCAAATCCAAAACTCCCGAACCGAAACTGAGAGCGTCGAATTTATAATTTATTACGCCGATTTTTCCCCATTCTTCCATTTTGTTATAATAATACGCCGCGAATTTTTTAAGATACGGTTTCAGCGGTTCAACCTGAATCCACCAGTCGAAGAAGAAGACGGCGGGTTTGTAGTTATCGACGATTTCACAGCATCTGACAAGCCAGTCCTCCGCGAATCTTTTACTTAAATCTTTATATTCCGGTTTCATAAACGTCAAAGTCTGTTTGTTGTCAAAATCGCCCTCTTCCATTGAAGGCCAGTATAAATCGCCCTCTTTCAGATTTTTGCTCATATCCGAGTCGAATCTCTGACCGCCCCGCATAAACCACCAATGCTCTATTCTGTGATTTGAAACGCACAGCCTTATATCGCGTTTTTCAGCCGCCGCTTTTAATTCGCCGATAATATCGCGTTTCGGACCTTTTTCAAAAGAGTTCCAGTGCGATATGCCGGATTTGTACATTTGAAAACCGTCGTGATGCTCGGCTACAGGCATAATATGTTTCGCGCCGGATTTCTCAAATAAATCGAGCCATTCGTCGGCGTCGAATTTTTCGGCTTTAAACATCGGGATAAAATCTTTATATCCGAATTTTTTATGTTCCCCGTATTTTTCGATGTGATGCTTAAACTCATTTGACCCCTCGAGATACATTTGCCTCGGATACCATTCGTTGCCGAACGCCGGAACCGAATACACTCCCCAATGGATAAATATCCCGAATTTCGCGTTTTTGTACCATTCGGGGACTTCGATATTTTTCAGAGAATCCCAGTCGTCTTTGTATTTGCCGTTTTTTATAACGTAGTCGATTTTTTTCAGATATTCTTTTTTGTCAAGTTTTGCCATAATAATTAATCTCCTTTGGTGTTTTTAATTTATTAAACTTTTTGTGAAATTGCAGTGTAGAAAATATTTATAATCACACATAAGATTTATCATAACAGTGCTGTCACAAATGCGCTTATTTTCTACTACTTGTTATAGAGCTGCAAGAAACCGTTCTGCTTCACAAAGAACTTCCTTCGTGTGTTCCCAAGTTATAGCCGCAAGCGCTTCTTCAAAGGGCAACACCATTATTTCATCATGTTCGTTTGGGTTACATTTTGGACTTTGGTTTTCATAATACTTCGCTATAAAAAATACAACTTCCTTTGTGCCGCTTAGTATAGTAATTTGCTTCCGAAAGCCGTCAACGAACTCTGCATGAATGTTTGTTTCTTCGAAAATTTCGCGCAGGGCTGTTTCTTTTTCGGTTTCATTACCTTCTACGTGACCTTTGGGGATTGTGCAGTTGCCACCGTTATCATTGATTACCAAAACATAATGGCGAGTTCCGGCAATTACGGTGTATAAGACTGCTCCGCATGATTTTTCTTTTGGCATATGTCGGCTCCTTTAATTCACTATAAATAAATGAACATAATTATACATTTTATTGTTTCATTCGTAGAGTATCATTTGTGTTGATATTATCCATTAGAGTATCGCCTAATATAAATTTCCTTCATGATAATCAAGCTTTATCTATTACGCTGCTAATATTATTACTCTACTATGAAAATTTCTTTTCCCGTTTTTGCGGACTCGTAGACCGCATTGATTATGCGTACGCTTTTTATCGCTTCGAGCGGCACGATAAGCGGGGCTCTGTCCTCGATAACTGCTGATATAATATCTTCAACCTGTACGGCGTGACCCAATACAAGCGTCGGATTTAACGCGACTGCCGCTCCGTTTCCTTCTCCGTATTTTTCGAGCATATCGTTTTCCTCGAAACTGTCGCCTCCGCTGATTTTCCATAATTTCAATGCGTCGCCGTCGACTTCGATTGAGCCGTTCGAACCGTACAGCTGTATATCCGTGCATATGCCGGGATAACAGCATGTGGACGATGTAAACGTCGCAACTGCGCCGCTCTTGAATTTTACGATAGAGACGGTTAAATCCTCTGTTTCCATCTTGTGATTGTATATTCCCATTGTCGATGTCACACTGTAAACGTCGCCCATAAGCCACTGCATCAAATCGACTGTGTGTACAGCTTGATTCATAAGCGAGCCGCCGCCGTCCATTGCCCATGTGCCTCTCCAGCCGCCCGCGTCGTAATAATTCTGGTCTCTGAACCATTTTACGGCGAATGTGCCGAGTATCAGTTTACCGATTTTGCCGCTGTCAACGGCTTCTTTGACCGGTTCCATGACGGCGTTGAACCTGTTCTGATGTATTACGCCGACTTTCAGCCCTGTTTTAACTCTCGCCTGTTCTATTTTCATAGCCTGCGCAACCGTAATATCAATCGGTTTTTCGACAAGAATATTTTTTCCGGCTTCGAGAGCCTGAACGGCGAGTTCGGCGTGAAGCCCGCTCGGCACGGCTATAGAAACTATGTCGATATCGGGATTTTTGAGCATTTCTTCAAATGATTTGTAAGTCAGAGTTCCCTCATACGCTTTTTTTGCGGATTCCAATCTGTCCTCGAGTAAGTCGCAGACTGCGACGAGATTTGCGTTTTTCGAACTATATGCAGCGTCGCAATGGGAACGGCCCACTCCGAGACCTACAACGGCGTATCCTATTTTTTTTGACATAAGTATGCACTCTCCTTTTTTATTCTTTATAAAATAATGTTTTTTTGCGGTTAATCTTTCCAATTTCTTAAAATTATAATTTAAAAACAGGCAGCAATATCTCGTCAACCCATTTTTCTATCTTTTGCTCGTCAACGGTTTCAAAACGCAGCATGTTTTCGGCGCGGACCAAATTGAAAGGCAACACCAGTGCCGTATCGCTTACCTCCCTGACTGTTTCACCCCGTTTTTTCGCAAAGTCCAGAAGTTTTCGCATAGTAGCCGCGTTTTTTTGGACGGCGTTTCTTTTTATGTCGGCAAGCCTGTCGTTATTCTGACTCATTTCAAACAAAAAGATATTCATCATTTCCGCGCCTACTTCGTTGTAAATATTTTGGTACAGCTTCAGCAGAAGCAGCAAATCCCCGCGCAGACTGCCTGTATCCTGAAGCATGTCGTTAAGGTTGCCGCTCAGGGCGTCGGATGTGGATTTATACCGTATAGACTCATAGACCAAATCAAAAGGCGTTTCCCAACGGCGATACAGAACTGTGCGGCTGGTTTTTGCCGCTCGCGCGATTTCCTGGAAAGTCAAACCGCCGTACCCGGTGTTGCGCAAAATTTCTATCACAGCGGCATAGATACTGTCGGTCAGCTTATCCCCGCGCCGACGCGAATTACTGCTATGCCGTTCCGGCGCCTGTCCTCTCGGGCTCATTTACTGTATGTCTCCTTTCGTCATATATTCGTCGTATCATGAACAAGAAATTGCCTTAAAAATATTACACATATATTTTAAGAAACATATTGTATTTTATTTTGTTTCAGCGTATAATATCAATATAAGGTACAAAATGTATTTAATGTGTTTTAAGGGGGATTTTTATGGAAAATAAAACAAACAAAGCAGACAATAAACTGCCGAAAGGAGTCGCGGCAACCGCTCTTATCATGGTATTGGGGGCGCTGCCGCCGATGCTGGACAGCACTATCGTCAACGTGGCGGTCAAAGGGCTGGCGGGAATATTTGGGGCGGATCTTTCAGTCATACAGTGGGCGGTAACCGGATATGTGCTTGCGATGGGAATTGCCGTACCATTTTCCGGCTGGCTCATACGAAAATTTGACGGAAAAAAAATCTACATGGGCGCGCTGGTTTTGTTCTTAGCCGGGTCGTTGCTTTCCGGACTTTCGTGGAATGTGGGAAGTTTTATCGCGTTCCGTTTTCTTCAGGGGTTCGCAGCCGGAATTCTGATGCCATTGCTCTCGACAATGGCTGTGCAGTTAGCGGGTCCCAACAATTTGGGGAAACTGATGTCTTTTGTCGGTATACCGGTGGTTTTTGCGCCGATAATCGGTCCGGTTGTCGGCGGGCTGATTATGCAGTATTTACCTTGGCAGTGGCTGTTTTTTATCAATCTGCCCATTGGCGCTGTCGGGCTTGTCTTCTTACAATGGAAACTTCCTAAATTTGAAGCGGGCGACAAATCCGCCAGATTAGACTGGCCGGGCGTGGCGCTGTTGGCTATAGCTTCCGGCGCGCTTATCTACGGCGTAACCGAAGTTATAAAAGCGAATGACCGCACCGTCGGCATTCTCTCTCTCATTATAGGAGCGTCGGCATTTTTATCTTATGTGTTTTACGCGCTCAAGATGAAAGAAAAAGCGATTGTCTCTCTTGATCTGTTCCGGTCAAAGAATTTCAGCGCGGCTTTTATTTCGCTGTTCTTAGCGGGATTCGCGACGAACGGACCGATGCTTTTATTCCCGATGTTATTCCAAAATGTGCGGGGACTAAGCGTCATTATGGCGGCTTTATGGCTGATTCCGCAGGGTCTCGGAATGCTAATCGCGCGGCCGCAGATTGGAAAAATGGTTGATAAAATCGGCGCGCGTTATATCGTATTGCCGTCCATTCTGCTGACGCTTATCGGAACTGTGCCGTTTGTATTTTTCGGCGCAAATACCTCTCAATGGTTAGTATGGGTTGTCTTATTAGTGCGCGGCGCAGGAGTTGGAGGGATTACGGTCCCATTGATGGCAGATTGCTTCACAGGCTTAGATAAATCGCAGATACCGGTGGCAAGCGTTGCCACCCGGATCATTCAAAATATAGGCGGAGCTTTCGGTTCCGCACTGCTTGCCACGGTGGTCAGCACCATTACTGAAAAACAAGCGAATAATCTCACAGGCGCCTATCACGCAGGATTTATCACAAGCCTGATATTCATGGTCGTCGGGTTTGTCCCCGCATTATTCCTCACAAACAAACTGAAAAAGAAATGATCCGATATTATTTCAGATTCATTATTTTATTCGCATGTTAACGGCATAAAATTTTCTTTACTATTTCGGCGTTTTCCTTGATTTGATTCTTTTCTTTCTGAAATACGCCCAAGCATATCATATCGTCCGGTTTGATGTTTTCATATGTTTCTTTTATTGCGGTTTCGGCGGCTTCGGGTATTTCGTCAGCGTTTTTTCCATAGAATATCTGACCTCCTGCAAATACTTTAAACGCTATGCACGGCTTTGACGCTTCTTTAATCGCCTCGAACATCAGAAAACGGTCGTCGGGATAAAATACCAACTGTTTGGGCTTACCCGTGATAAATCCGCTCTGCTGTCCTCTCTGCGTTTTACGCGCGTTATACAGACATACCATGTAAAAATCCACATCCCACTTTTCCCGCTCTGCCTGCAGTACTGTCTCTGGGACATGCGTTCCAAGTCCGACGGCAACACCTGCGGAACGTATCACTTCAAGCCGCTTGTGAAGTTCCTCTGTTTGTCCCTCTTCGCACATATAGTCAAATGTTCCGCCCTGATGATATATGGCTATCGGATTGCACGCCATCATCTGGCTGACATTCACCGCAAAATCTATAGGCGGGTAGCTCTGAAACATGATGCGCATTTTGCCTCCCTCGTTGCGGTACTGACGTATGACGCGCAGAATGAACGGGCTTGCCAACGCCATGTATGTGTTAATTCCGTTTTCTTCCGCTTCAAACAAAGCGCGGACGCACTGCTCGGCTGTGTAGTAGTCGAGCATTTCATCTTCGCTGTATATATCAGGTATGTACGAATGTCCGTTGAACGGATTATCGCCCAGAATCATACGCGTCACCTGTGTGCCGAAAAAATCTATGGTTGGTATAGTTGTCATAGTTATTGCTCCCTTCAGGTTATTATAAAATTTAGAATTATATTAAATTATGGGATTACATTCAAATTCTGCAAGTAGGTTTTTGTAGCGGACAATTTCCTTTTCGGAAACCGGAAAATCTGTATTATACAGGCAATGGTGCATTACATCGGCGTCTTTTAATAATTCGTCATATGGCTCATTGACGATATCTTTACTGCTGTGTCTTGATATTGCAGCGGTAATTATCGAAATTTCTTCGTCATTGTATAAATTCAATGCTTTCAATATTATTTCTGTTTTTTCTGCGCCTTTTGCCGCATGATTTTCAATAATTCCGTCTGTGACCTGATATATATCATGCAACATTCCGCAAGTTGTGGCAATTTCGACATTCAAGCCGCGCCTCAGAGCCAGCAATGTACAGAAGTGCGAAACCCCGTATATATGACAGATAAAATACCGAATTTCCTCTGATTGTGTTTCCATCAGCCGCCGATGTTTTTCCATAATCAGCCTGTCAATTTCTTTGCGCAAGATTTCAAGTCTGTTTTCCATAATATTACCTCAATATTAACTTTGGTTATTATAAAAATAGTTCGCTCAATGAATCTTTTTCATGAATGATTTTAATCGCTTTCGCAAATAATTCCGAAACGGATATTATTTCGATTTTATCAGTATTGACAATATTGGGATTATTTACGGTATCTGTCGTGATTAACTTTTTTATTACACTTTCGTTTAGCGCGTCAACCGCCTTTTTCGACAGCAATTCATGTGAAACAAAAGCATACACTTCTTTCGCTCCTTTTGCTTTCAGGGTTTTCGCGATTTCAATAAGCGTGCCGCAGCTAATGGTAAAATCATCAACCACAATAGCGGTCTTATTATCGACGTCTCCGATAATACCGATAATTTCAGCTTTTTCATTATGGAACAACCGCTGCTTGTTTCCAATAACTAACGGAACTCCCAGTTTATTTGAATAATATCGGGCATTTTTAGCGAATCCCTCGTCGGGTGAAGCAATGACATAATTATCTAAACTCATAGATTTTTGTTGAACTTGTTGAAAATTCGAAAAACTTTGTTTTTCAGAATTTTCTATCAAGTTCAACATATAATCGCAGAATATATTCGCCGCATAAAGATGATCGACGGGTTTGCGAAAAAATCCCTGAATCTGCGAACTGTGTAAATCCATTGTGACTATCCTGTCAACTCCGGCGGTCTCCAAACAATCCGCGCATACCCTTGCCCGGATAGATACTCTTGGTTCGTCTTTTTTGTCGGCTTTGGCATAACTGAAATATGGGATAATTGCGGTTACGGAATTTACTCCCGAGCGTTTAAAAGCGTCAAGCCAAAAAAGCAACTCTACAAATTCATTGTTCGGATTAAGACCGATCGTCTGGACGATATACACATCCATACCTCTGACTTTTTCGCCGATTTTTACATATATATTGCCCTCTGAAAACGTTATGACTTCGCTTTTCCCAACAGGAACGCTAAGAAAATCGCATATTTTTTTCGTAAATTCCCGGCTTGCACTGCCGGAAAAAACTTTAATTTGCGAATCGTTTCTCATCAATATTCCTCTTTCCATATATAAATTAACATATGATTGATGCTTTTTTAACGCCGAAAATATGGCGGTTACTAAAGAAAATACTTATTATGCAGTAGTAATCATATCATAAATACTACTCACAATTTCGTCTGGTTTAGTATGTTCATTAATCATCATATATTTTTGATTTGTTGCTCTGCATTGTTCTAATATTGTTCTGTTCTGCCATTCTGAACGATATAAATAATTTTCAATAATTCTATCTGGATTATTCGCTTCCTGATAAAAACTACTTTTTTTCATCATTCGGCTTTTTAATAAATCATTTTCTGCGATAAGCCAAATAGAAAATATATTATCATTTTTTATTTTATTCATCATATCGGGATATAAAGCATAACCTTCTATTATCAAGGGATTTTTCCAAGATGAAGAATGTATTTCAATTAGTCTATAAATGGCTGTTTCAAGATGTTGATGATACACAACAAGGTCTTTTATTAATTGCTCTTTTGTAGAATTAGCGTAATAGTCTAAATAAAATGTACCTTTCATTGGATTAATATCCACAACGGTTTGTAATATTTCTCCAACGTCGTCTGAAGATATGCAGGGATATAACAACCTTGCACCAAGCATAGTAGAAATCGTTGTTTTTCCAATCATCGGGCTACCGCCAATAACAATGACTTTTTTCAAATTTTAACACTCCTCAAAATATAAATAATCTACAATAACTCTATATATTAGACGTGTCCCGGAACTATAAATCAACATAAATCATTCGCACCAAAGCCCTCTTTCGCAAAGAGGGTGGCACGCGAGAACCTGCACATCCCACTGTAAAACTGCGTTCAATTCGCGTGACGGGTGTTTTATCTCCCCGCACGACGTCAAAATAACAAAACACCCGCCGTCTGCGGACGGCACCCTCTTTACTAAAGAGGGCAAGGAAAACACTTCCGAGACAAATCTATCAATATTATTCAGAAATCCTATTATTTCCAATTGCGTATTCTCTCCAAGACTTTATCCGCTTGTTCTTTATCTTTTATGCCGCCTATCCATGTGAACCATATGCCGTCTGGTTTGAGATTTGCGAAAACGTCGTCCAACTCGCTTATGTCTATACCCAGATATACGCCCTTATGCGCTTTCTGAATCTTTTGATATACCGGAATCCAGCGGTGAAATCCCTCGTTTCCCGCGCCGCATACCCACTGAACCGCATCGAGTTTTTTTATTTCAAGAAGCATGTCCAGATGTTTTATAGCGTTAGGTCCGTCAAGATGATATATAGAATGGTCGAGTTTATTACATTCCTCGATTATGCCTCCCAAGAAAAATTCCTCAAACATTTTTGTGCTTATCATACAGGAAAAATCGTTTTGGACAACATTATATCTGCCGTCCACGACAAGATTAATCCATGAAGTCGTCGGTTCCCCCTCAAGAGTTGTCATGTTGTAAAAATATTCGTATAATTTAAAATACTCGTCGTATGACGATTTAAGTTTGGATTTCACAAAGTCGGGATAATCGATTAAGTCCGTGCATAAATTCTGCGGGTCGCGCAGAGCGGCTAAATGATCGGCTCCGGCGTGAAAGTCTGTGAACCCGACGGCAAATTTGTCTTTCGAGTATTTCAGCAGTTCGCGTATGAACTTGTCTATTGCGATAAAATACTCGTTATATCGGCTCATAACAGCTTTGTCAACATCTCTTTCCCAGTCGATAATATTGGGAGAGGTCCATGTTGTTTCAGGACCGAAATAATAATCGCAGCCGCAGATTGCGCTGAATATTTCGGGTCCGAGATTGGGGAAATACGTGGGCAGGGCGTCGGCGTAATATTCTGTGCTGTCGATTTGCCAGCTCGCTTCTTTTGCCCTGTATTCTACGTCCATCCAGCGGTCTCTGTGCGTGGCGTATGTTTTTGGTTCGGGTTTATTTGCCGCAGCTTCTTTCCAGAAAGTTATACAGACGGGCGGTCTGTCATAGACTTCGCCTTTAAAAAACGCTTCGTATCTGCGCATTGATAGTTCAAAATTTTCATTTGAAATTTTTTTCGAAAACGGATTTTTCATAATATATCGGCTCCTAATTAAAATTTTATTGTAGGGCGGGATCTTCCCGCCCATATTCATAATATTTACAGACTTTTATACGCAGATTCGTCAGACGGGCAGATAGGGAATCCCTGAACGGCTTCTCTCGGCTTTTCCATCATATCCGCGACAGTATCGCGCCATTTTTGATAATGTTCGGTTGCTCTATGATATGCTATGGCGTCGTCGGATTTATATATCTCGTACAGGAAAAACAATGCCGGATTTTCTGCGCTCTGGATTACGTCGAATCTAAGATTTCCCGGTTCTTTACGTGAGTTTTCGGAATTATAGAAAGTGATTTCCTTGAATTTTTCTATATATTCTTCTTTTACATATATTTTTACAACTATTGATTTCATAAACAATTTTTACTCCTGTGATTATTATTAGTTTTTCGGGCAACCGCAAGGGTTGCCCCTACAACAATTACATAAAATTACAAAACTTTAAAGAATTCTATGACTTCTCCGTCCGGACCTTTTACAAATGCGATTCTGACGGGCATAGGCGGGGTTGCCGGTATTTCAAGGCTTTTTGGTTCAGACTGCGATACTCCGCCTGCCGCGAGAGCATTTTTATACGCTTCGTCGGGATTGGTGGTAGCCAACGCGAGATGAGCGAATTTTTCGTCTTTCTGTGGGTTTGTATTTCCATTTGCGAAAATTTCAAAGTGACTGCCGTTGCCTATATCGAGAAGAGCCGCTTTCCCCGCGCCCTCTCCCCACTCTGCGACCACTGTGAATCCGAGACCTTCCGTGTAAAATTTTACCGATTTATCAAAATCGACGACTGATAACGCTATATGATGAACTCCTATGTTCGGTACTTTTTTATTTGCCATGATTAATATCCTCCTGAAAATTAAAATTTTATTTTAACTATATTCTATTACAAAAAAATAAAAAAATCAAGAGAATATCCCCTGATTTTTTATGAATTTATTGTTTTTATTTTGCTTATAGCCTGCGTATGGGAAAAAACATATAAAGTTGTCCGTTTTCTTCCGGACAAAGAAAATCATTTATTGCGCCTGCCAATTTCAAACCGTGTTCTTCAAGATAATTGAGCATTGAAGTTAATATATCCTCGCTGTCGGCTTTTACATAGAGATATTCCTGCGAGGGAATTGTCCATTTCGCCCAGCCTTGTGGGGCTTCCGTGCCGTCTTTTACTTCGACTCCGGCAAGGTAAAGCCCCTTGGTTAAGCCGTTTTCCCATGGTTTGAACGTTCTTGAAAAATCGCTCATCGCGCCCCAAAAACCTACAGGATTTCCCTTATCATCACTTTTTGCCAACGCCTCGATTTCATTATAATGGATATTTGCATCTTCCCATAATTTCTGGATAAACCCATCGCCGTCGTTAGTCGAACCCTCTTTTCCGATGACGCTGAACGATTCTTTAATACATGATTTGATATCCATATACTTATTTACTCGCTTTCTTCATATTTTTAAGATTAATCAATCATTATATTCCGTTAAAACTGCCAACTCCCATTCAAAAAGTTCGTAGCGGTAAAGTCCTTTATAAATAATTGGGTCGTTCTGTAAAATTTCCTTCGCTTCTTCAACATTATCGGCTTCCAAAAGAATCATTCCCCCATCTATGTTTGAGAATCCGCCGCCCACGAAAAACCGTTCTTTGGCAACATTATTCACATAGTTCAAATGAGCCTCAAAGTCTTGCGGGGTCATGTCTCTTTTCTCAATTTTATAATCAACCCGTACATATAATTTGCTTCCTTTTTTTAAATCCATTTTCTTCCACTCCAATCTTTTGCAAAAAATATAAATTTGCAGGATTTATTTACTTGCTTTCTCCCGTATTCTTAAATTATCTATTCTTTCCGGACCTTCGGCAGACGCCCAATCTTTGAGCATATTGCACGGAAAATCCCTGCACTTACCGCAGTGCGGCAGAACTCTTTTTTCCGCGCATTCATATAAATCGCATTTTGTGCCGCCGTTACTTGACCAAAATGGTTTGCCGTCTATTTCATAACAGCCCGGACAGTTTTGTTCTGTTTTAAATCTGCAAGCATCGCAGTCAATCCCGCAGCTCGATAAATTCATGATATATTCACCTCGTTCAATCTTAAATAAAATTACTTCCCCGATTGGTTTACACTGCGGGAGTATAATGCACTACTACTTTAATTTCACAGCATTTCCGATATCCGGCGTTAATATAGGCATTAGCAGCGTCTGCGAACGCCGATATTGTAGAAATTGATATACCTTTATGAATCGCGTCTTTTTCTGCCATATGTATTAAGTGTTTAGCGATTCCCTTTTTACGATACCCCTTGAGTGTTCCTACCCACGAAATTTCCACCAAATCATTATTATGTATCGCCATGAGCGCACCAGCGGGTATTCCGTCACATTCGGCTAAATAAAAATGATTGGAAGGAATATTGAAAATATCGAGATAGTGCTCAAATGAAAAGAAATCATACTCAAATGCTGAGTTTAATATGCTTCCCGCTGATTTCAACTGATATATATCATTCACGCGGAATAGATTGACATTTTGAGGAAGAGCGGGAAAAACCAAATCAGAACTCAACTCTTTAATCATTCCGTAATTACTTTCCACATCAAAATTATTATGCAACAGGAACAAACCGCACACATCAACTTCAGGCGGAGCTGAATTTGGAGTGATAATCAGTCTGTATGGAATTTCCTTGTCTTCAACTTTTCTAATGATTTCCTCAACCTCTTTGTTATAATCAGGTCCTTCAAGTTTTATTGAATATGCGCATTCTACATGCCCGCTCACCCAGCTCAAATTTCCCTGATGATGATTTTCGCTTCCGCGTATGCTGCCAAGCATCTGCCAATAATCCCCACCGCGAACAATATAATCTATACTCTGTTCATCTGTTAAGATTTTATTACACATAAGTAATACCTCCGAATAAATTTATTTTTGCCGTTAAAAATCGTAAAGGGCGAACACCGCGAACAATAATTTTCGGAACGGTTCGCGCTGTCGCCCTAAACGACTGAAACGTATACTTTTAGGAGTTTAGTATGATAATCTATGTGTTTTTGATATTTAGCTTGTTTATGTTTTTAGCCTATTTTTGCGGCTAATTCCTCGACTGTATCGGCTTCAAAATAAGTTTTATTGGCGCCCTGGTCAACTCTGCAAATAGGCGTTTTTGTATTGCATTTGCCGCCTCCGATACATTTTATCTCAACTGTTACGTCTTTTCCCTCAAGCAATTTCTGGAACTGTTCTGTAAATTCCCCATTGCATTTCTGGCACATTCTTACTTTTTTCTTTGCTGCTGCTCTTGGCATTTCAAATTTCCCCTTTCAATTTTCAATCAAATAAATTTAAAATCTAAAAAAATCAATATAATCTCTACAATTATTATTATACTACAGGTAATATGACAACAGTGCGTCATATTTAAAATTTATTTTAAAAATTTTTTTGAATTAAAAACTGCTTGAAAAATTTATATTTTAGGCGTATAATTGTATTGTAACAAAGGACGGTGAATATTTTATTTTTACTGAACCAAAACCGAAAAAAATCGACATATTCAAAAAAAACATAAAAAAATATATAGATTTTCTGAAATGTCCTCTCTGCGGCTCCGATTTTGACGTTCATGAAATTGCATATTCTAACTTTTTGAAATGTCGGGATAACAATCACACATATGATATATCGAAAAAAGGTTATATTAATCTTTTCAACGGACAGACGAAAATAGTAAAGACATATGACAGAAAACTGTTTTCAGCGCGCAAAATTACTTCAGACACAGGTTTATATGCCGGATTGACTGAGAAAATCTGCGAAGTTATAAATAAAATAGACAATAAAAATCCCCGTGCAGTTTTGGACGCCGGGTGCGGTTGCGGAAATCTGACTTTTGACATATTCAGGAAAACCGGTAAAACTATGATGTTCGCCGTAGATTTATCCAAAGACGGCATAGACTTTGCGGCGGCGAGCTTCTGCGAAGATAATCTGCTTTGGATTGTCGGGAATCTGAATAATCTGCCGTTGTCCGAAAATAAATTCGACGTTATATTAAATATCATGTCTCCCGCAAATTATCTTGAATTTAAAAGGGTCTTAAAACATGACGGCGTTTTACTGAAGGTCCTGCCAGATTCGGATTATTTGAAAGAGCTGCGGCATTTTATATACGGAGAAAACGACAAAAATGAGTATTCGAATAAAGACGTTCTGACAAATCTCGAAGAAAATATAAATATAACTGATATAATTGACATCAGATATACTCACGCAGTCAAAAGTTCTGATATTCCCGCGTTATTTGATATGACGCCTCTGACGCTTAATATAAATGAAAGAGAACGGACCAAAGCCGAATTAACCGGCAGTCTTTGCGAAACGGGAGATTTCGAAGTCACGCTCGCATTTAAAATAGCGGTGTGCGGAAAATTTATATATTAAAGGAATTTATAACATAATGTTAAAATTAATATTTGAAATAATAGGCTTTATTGCCTTGGGGTGCGTTATCGGAGGATGCGGCACATTAGTCGGAGCCGGAGGGGGATTTCTGCTCACGCCGGTTATGCTTTTGCTGTTTCCTAATATGCCGGCGGAAACCGTGACCGCAATTTCCATGACTACGATATTTTTCAACTCATCATCGGGTTCTGTAGCGTATGCGAGAATGAGGCGTATCGACTATAAAACCGGGCTTATCTTCGCAGCTGTCACTCTGCCGGGAGTTATTATGGGCACCTGGCTGACTTATGTAACGCCGAGGTCTGTGTTTAATATGATTTTCGGCGGGTTTATGATTGTCTTTGCCGTTGTTATCTTTATGAAAAGCCGGCTCGGAGATCACAGCGCGCCATACGATAAACCCGGGGCGTTCCGGGCAAGACGTATTATTACCGATAAAGCCGGACATCAGACTGCTTATTCTTTCAATATACTTATAGGGGTATTGGTGAGTTTTGTTGTCGGTTTTTTGTCGGGATTTCTCGGTATCGGAGGCGGTATCGTGCATGTGCCTGTCCTTGTATTTTTAGGATTCCCAGCGCATTTTGCAACTGCAACGTCGCATTTTGTCCTTGTATTTTCGTCGTTTACAAGTTGGTGTATGCACCTTATAAACGGCTCATTGAAAAATGAATATTTTATGGCGTTCAGTATTGCCGTTGGCGCGGTTGCTGGCGCGCAGATAGGCGCATTTGTTTCAAAAAAAATTAAAGGGTCGGTAATCATGATATGTCTTGCCGCCGCGTTGGTTATAGCGGGAATCAGGATACTTATATCGGGATTGCTGAAGTAATATAATTACAGGAGATGTATTTATGGCAATCAGAAAATTGGATTTAAATATAAAAAATCCGTGTTCATGCGGCAAAACCCATGACCGCGTCACAAAAAATATATTGATAGGCGAAAATATGACGGAACCGCTTATCGATTTTATAAGAAATAATTTCGGAAATAACGCAAAGGGCTGTATAATATGCGATAAAAACACGTACAAAGCCGCAAAAAATATGATTGCTGCACTCGAAAATGCCGGATCTTGCGAAGTCGTGAAGCTGGATATAAACTCGCACCATGCGAGCGAATCAATGCTCAGGGAGAGTGAAATGATTTTAGACGGCAAAAGTTTCGATTATTTTATTGCCGCCGGTTCGGGGACAATACACGACATAACAAGGGTAGCCGCGTATAAAAGAAACGCGCCGTTTATATCGTACCCGACGGCTCCGAGCGTAGACGGATTTGTGTCGGGTGTTGCGCCGATCACGACAGACGACGGCATGAAAATCACATTGCAGTCGAGTGCGCCTGTTGCGATGTTCGCCGATATCGACGTGCTCTCGGACGCTCCGAAAAGACTTGCCGCGTCGGGCGTCGGGGATATCCTCGGCAAATATACGGCTCTCGCGGACTGGCGTATCGCGAATTTACTGACTGGGGAATATATATGCGAAGAAACTGTTAAACTCGAATATGCCGCCGTAAAAAAAGTAACAGATTCGATTGTTGAATTTGGGAAAAACAAGGATGCGGAAAGTTACAGAAAATTCTGCGCGGATTTGCTTGAGGCACTCACAATATCCGGTATGTGTATGCAATATACCGGCAATTCCAGACCTGCGTCGGGAGGAGAACATCATATTGCGCACTTTTTTGAAATGGGGATCATTTTATCCACGGATTGCCTGCACGGTGAAAACGTAGGCATCGGCAGTATTTTGTGCGCGGATTTATATCACAGGTTCGCCGAATCGGGGAATATAAAATTTACGGCAAATTACGGGATAGAATATGATTTGCTAAAAAAATATTATAAAAATATATATGACGAAATAATCAAAGAAAACGCGCCGAACAGCATAGCAAACGTTTCGCCTGAAAATTTTTATGAAAATTTAGAGAACATAAAAAATATTATCGCGGAAATCCCGTCTAAAGACGAATTTATAAATCTTTTGAATATAGTTGACGGTGTAAAAGATATAAACGGGATTAAAGCGTATGACTTAAAATGCGGCGAAAGCGAGATTGCGCCGCTGTCACTGCGTCTTGCGCCATACATACGCAACCGGCTGACTTTGCTGAAATTGATGAGGTGTATTGAAATATAGAAAGGTTAAAACATTATGGAAAAAGGCAAAATTATATTTTTGAACGGAGTATCAAGCGCAGGAAAAACGACATTAGCGAAAGCATTGCAGGCAAAATTGCCGGAACCCTTTTTTTGGATTGCTTTAGATACATTTTTCGATATAGTGCCTGAAAAATACAAAAACAGGGATAGTCTTCCGATATTACGTAAATTCACATTTGGGATGCGTAATACAATTAAAGTTTTTTCCGATATAGGACTTAATACGATAGTTGACGATGTCCTTGAAATGCCTCAGGAGGTGGAAGAATGTGTGGAAGTGCTTCATGAAAATCCGGTATTATTTGTACATGTAACCTGTCCGTTGGAAGAACTCCGCCGCAGAGAAAAAGAACGCGGAGACCGTCAGATTGGTCAGGCTGAAATGCAACTTCCGTATTTAAGTCCGCGGGATAACACATACGATATAACCATAGATACTTTCGCCAATACAAAAGAGGAGTGTGCGAATAAAATTATAGAAATGCTGAATTATCCCGAAAAATTCACGGCGTTTAAAATTCTTTGGGAACAAATGCAAAATAAAAAATAATGGATTTATTAGAAAGGCGATTTTGCCAAAGCCCTCTTTTGAAAGAGGGTGGCGTCGCCGAACAATATAAAAATTACAGTATCGCGCCGAATGCGACGACGGGTGTTTGCGTCCACGGCACCAACATCAAATTCCGCAAACACCCGTCACGCGGTCAAATGTAATATTATAGGACTTTGCTGACATCTCGCGTGCCACCCTCTTTCAAAAGAGGGCTTTGGTGTAACAATCGCAATTTTGCAAAAAATTATATTAACTTATTATAAATCAAGAGGTGAAAAATAACAATGCTTGAACAGTTAAAAGAGGAAGTTTACAGAGCAAATATGATGTTAAAAGAACATAATCTTGTGATTCTGACGTGGGGGAACGTCAGCGGAATCGACGCAAATCATGAATATGTCGTAATAAAACCATCAGGGGTCGAATACGATAAACTTACGCCGGAAAGTATGGTTGTCGTGAATCTGCGCGGGGAAGTCGTCGAGGGCGATTTAAAGCCTTCGTCCGACACTCCCACGCATATAGAGTTGTACAAAACGTACAAAGAAATCGGCGGGGTGTGCCATACGCACTCGCTTTATGCGACGTCGTTTGCACAGTGTTCGACGCAGTCCGTAAATATTCCAGCACTCGGCACAACTCACGCGGATTATTTCGACGGCGCAATACCATGCACAAGAGCTCTTAAGAAAAAAGAAATCAGGAGTGATTATGAAAAAAACACGGGACTTGTGATTGTGGAAACTCTGGAGAAAGAAAAATTATCGCCGGAACAAATGCCGGCAGTGCTCGTCAAGTCGCACGGACCTTTCACATTCGGCAAAAACGCCGCGGAAGCTGTGGAACATTCTATAATTTTAGAAGAAGTGGCGCATCTTGCGGCTAACTCAATACTCCTGACAGGCGTAATGAGTTTAGGGATTATAGGATATAAAATGCAGGACGAACTTCTGCGCAAGCACTTCGACCGCAAACACGGCGCAAACGCATATTATGGGCAAACAAATAAAAAATAAAATTTATAATAGGAGCGTATGTATTATGGATAACAACGAATTATTAATCAAAGCCGCGACATATCAATACCCGGAGCAGATTCCCGTATTAGTTGGGATGCTGCCAGCATGCTTTATGAAATACGGGGATAAAATGAAAAAGTTAGTGGCAAAATACGAGGATTTACTCGGCAACTGGTGGCAGAATTACGACCCGTACAAGGATATGCCCAAAAGTTACCACAAGGGGCAGTTTACAGACCCCTGGGGATGCGTCTGGAGCAACAAAGAGGACGGCTTGGAATCTATCGTTACGGGACACCCTGTGCCGACAAGAGAAGACGTGCATACTATGAAAGAGCCGGACGGCGACGTCGGATTGCCGCACGGGTTTATGTATCTGAGGCTGTTGGATTTGCGCGGATTTGAAGAAGCTATGATTGACTTTTTCGAGGAACCGCCTGAGCTTCAGATGCTCATCGACAAAGTCTTAGACTACAATCTCAGGCAGACGAAAATCATGCTTGAAAATTACAAATCAAAACTGGTTTATTTCGGCGACGATTTAGGTATGCAGAAAGGGCTTGCAATAGGCGCGGAAAAATGGCGCAAATACATGAAACCGTGTTTTTCGGCTATATATAAGCTGTGTAAAGACGACGGCAGGCTTATCTATATGCACACGGACGGCTGTATTTACGAGATTATGCCGGATTTGCAGGAGTGCGGTGTCGATATAGTAAATCCGCAGTACAGGGCAAACGGTCTTGACAATCTTGAAAGGGTATGCAAAGGCAAAATCCCGATATGTCTGGATTTGGACAGGCAGCTGTTCCCGTTCGGCACGCCGTCCGAAATGCGCAAACATGTCGAGGGGTGCATAAAACGTCTGTATTTGCCGGCGGGCGGGCTTGGCATAAATCTGGAGATAGGACCCGACGACCCGCTCGAAAATATAGAGGCTCTTCTCGACGCCGTGAACGAGTACAGGTTTTATAAGGGATAGAAGGCATAAGTCAAAATAGATAAAAACGAAACAAATTTATTTTCGGAGGCTGAATATGGAGATTATTATCCGTGAAATTGAAGAAAAAGACTATCCTGCCTTATTATCATTATGGAATAATGAACTTGGAAACAAATATGTCACTGCTGAAAATATCGCTCCGCATTGCGACAGGGTAAAAAATGATGACCGATATAAAACGTATGCGGCATTGCTTGAGGCTGATGTCGTCGGATTTATTTCATCGGCTCAGACATACGCAGTCGGATTTGACGGCAGTTATATGCAAATTACTGCGATGGTTGTCAAAACAGGAAAACAGAACAAAGGAATTGGGACGAAGCTGATTAAACGTATGGAGGATTACGCAAGGGAAAAAGGCTGTTACAGCATCGGCGTATGCAGCGGCTTCAAACGTACCGGCGCGCACGCATTTTATGAATGCAATGGATTTGTCAAAGGTTCGTATGCTTTTAATAAATGGCTCATCCCCAGAGAATAAGCGCTTCGCATTATAACTTTCATTTCACCGATCACCGATTCTTCGTAGGTATGGCAATTTTGTACGTATACGCAATAGTTAAATTAAAAAGGGGCGAAAAAATTATCGCCCCTAATTCGGCTTTTGCTTGATCAATACGAACTCCTGTATTTTTCCGCCTGCATGTTAAACATTTCGGCGTATTTACCGTTGTTTGCCATCAACGTGTCATGGTCTCCGGCTTCGATAATTTTCCCGTTCTCAAACATATATATTTTATCTGCCATTTTGGTAGATGAAAGGCGATGTGAGATAAATATCACCGTTTTTCCGACGGAGGCATCACGCATGGCGTTGTAAACATTATACTCGGATATAGGATCCAACGCGCTGGACGGCTCGTCGAATATCATATAATCCGCCGATTTGAAGAATGTCCGCGCAATGGCTACTTTCTGGGATTCCCCGCCAGACAGGTTCACGCCGTCATCCATAAATTCACGCGTCAGCGGTGTTTCCAAAGGCAGTGTTTCGGCAAAACCGCTTTTCGTAAGGGCGGCTCTTGCAGTGTCATTATGCTTTTCCGAAGTATCCATCACTACATTATCATACAGCGTCGCGGCAAAAATCTGGTAATCCTGGAATACCGCGCCTATTTTGCGCCGGTACTCGGCAAGGTCATACTCCCTGATATTCACGCCGTCCAACAGAATTTCGCCGTCCGTCGGGTCATACAGCCGCATCAGCAATTTCACCAATGTGGTTTTTCCCGCCCCGTTATATCCTACGATAGCGATTTTTTCACCGGGTTTGATTGTCATTGACACATTTTGCAGCACTGGCTCGTCGTTATACGCAAACTTAACGTTCTTAAATTCGATGGCGCAGGGGCTTTCCGGCACAGGCAGGCTTCCGCTTTTTATGACGGGTTCATATTCCAAAAATTTACGCAGCCGTTCGATATACAGCGTATCGGTAAGCAGGTAGGGAACCTTATCAGTTATATCGAAGATGCTCCCCTGCAGATTCCTTGAGGCGTTGAACAATGCCATAATATCGCCGAACCCGATGGACTGACGTACAATTTTAAGGAAAATCAAATATACTAAATACAGTCCAAATATGATATTTACGCCGATTTCATAGTCGTTTCCGCGCAACAAGGCATACCGTCCATTGTATTTTTTCAGCAAAGCCATTATTTTGGCATTGGTTGCAATAAAATCCTTTTTCAACCGTTCCGCCATGCGGAATAAACGGATTTCCTTGGCGTAATCGGCAAGATAAAATACTCTGCCGATATAATCGCGTTCGCGGTATTTGGGCAGTGTTTCCGAATCCCGTTTGTATTGGATTTCGTTTGCGGTTTTACTCACAACCATGCCTAAGACGACGATAACCGCGGCGACTGCCAGCCCCACCCAATTTAGAGATATGAAGAGAACTCCGGTCATAATCACAGTTGCGATTGAACTTATCAAATTTGCGACATTATTTATTATGGCGTTTATTTTAGGGTTGGCTTCGGAAACGCTCCATACAAAATCATTGTAAAACTCCGGAGAATCGTAGCAGGACAAATCTATGGCAGCCGCTTTATCGTACAATATCCGATTCATGCTCGCGTTCAGTTTTTCCTGTCCCCGTGGATTAACATACGCAGACACAAAAGTGTTCAGCAAATTCAACAAAACGGAAAGTCCAAAAAACACCGCCATAAACCACAGCGCGTCGCTGAATGGTCTGCCCTTTTCCATGATGTCCAACAAAATTTTTAAGGTCAGTACGCTTTCCACAAATCCCTGCGCCGC
The DNA here is from genome assembly GCA_009780985.1 of Oscillospiraceae bacterium. Taxonomy (GTDB): domain Bacteria; phylum Bacillota; class Clostridia; order Oscillospirales; family WRJC01; genus WRJC01. The sequence continues at coordinate 43,210 of WQYZ01000009.1, forward strand.
ATTCAACAGTGCCAAAATCATTTTCGTCCAAAAATACAACGGCGAATATTTTGCCGCAAACCGCAGCGTAAAAAGTATGTTTCCCACTGAACGACGTTCAGTATTTATGCGTTTTTTCTTGGGGGTTGCCATTATACTGCACCCCCTTCATCTTCCAGCAATGTGTACTCGTTTTCGATATATTTTTCCGCCTGCTTCGCAAACATTTCTGCGTATGCGCCGTTTTTCTGCATTAACTCGTCATGTGAACCTTCTTCAAGCACTGCTCCGTTTTCAAACAGATATATGCGGTCGGCTAACCTTGCCGAAGACAGCCGGTGCGATATAAAAATGACCGTCTTACCCTCGAATGCTTCCATCATGGATTCGAACAGGTTATATTCCGCTATAGGGTCAAGCGCGCTTGAAGGCTCGTCGAATATACCGATTCCAAAATCCCTTGCAAAGGCGCGCGCAATAGATACCTTTTGGGTCTCGCCGCCGGAAAGAACGACGCCTTCCGGGTCAAATTCGCGGGTAAGCGTGCTGTTTTCTTTATGCGGCATTCTTTGAACTCTGTCCCATATACCGCTTTGCTTCATAGCGTGTATGGCTTTTTCCCTGTCTTCCGAAACATTGTCCGCCACGGATACCGAAAATACGCGCTGGTCCTGAAAGGCGGCGGAAAACAGCCCCCTGTAATCCTGCAGGTTGTAGGTTTTGATGTTTTTGCCGTCCAGAAGGATTTCTCCGGAAGTGGGGTCGTACAGCCGCATCAGCAATTTGATGAGAGTGGATTTGCCTGCGCCGTTGTGACCGACGATGGCGATTTTTTCGCCGCGTTTGATTTTCATGTTGACATTGCGGAGCTGTTCTTTGTCGCTGCCGCGATACGTGAAACCAACGCCGCGCAATTCCAATTCGAAGTCAAATCGCCTGACTTCTTCGCCCGGCTGGTCTTCCGGTATAGCCGGCTTGTATTCCAGAAAACTCCGCAGATTTCTGATATACAACGCGTTTTGGTAAAAATTCATGAGACCTTCCGAAAAAAACTCCAGGTGCATCGTGACGTATCTCATCGCCCCGAACAAAATTACGAATTCGCTGACGGCTATGGTTTGGGATACAATCACGCGGTATGCGCCGTATAAAAATACGCCGTAGTATACGATGGCGTGCGTGAACATGTCGTTTAAAAACGACGGCATAAATATGCGCTTGGCGTATTTTTTATAAACCGACATAGCGCCTTTGTAACCTTCGTCGTACTGCCGGTTTAATATTTTAGCAACGTTAGAAAGGCGCATTTCCTTAGCATATTGGGCAAGATAGAAAATGCGGTTTACATATCCCTTTTTACGGTCGTTGATATTGTTTTCAAGCGTCTGTTTATACCGTAACTGCTGAACGGTTTTATCGAACACAAAGGTGCCGATAAGCGGAAAAATGGCGAAGAACAACAAAAACCGATCTATCAAAAACATTTGATAGATTACATACCCCATTGCGGCGAGGATAATCGCAAAACCAGGCAGGGAGTTTCTTATAACACTTCCCAGACGGTCTCCGACTTCTTTGACAGCCAGAGTGTATTTGCTGTAGAATTCCGGGTCCTCATAGCAAGCCAGTTCCACATTGGCGGACTGGTCGAAAATCGTTGTGTATAACTTTTCATTGACACGTAAGTCCGCTTCGGGAGAGTATTTGTGGCAGACCCAGGATCTGAACACGGCGATAACGACAAGCAACGCCGTAGATAATGCGATAGTGGCAACCATTTCGCCAAAGCTGGCGTTACGCTCCAGCCCGTTGATGATAAGCCGCATGAAGATGACGGCGGCGAATATCCAATTTATCCTATCTAATGCGTTGTCTATGAATTCAAGCACAACTCTGCTTGGTGATATGCGCCAAGCCAGTTTAAACATGTAAGCGTTGTTGCGAAAAACGCTTGCAGATTCTTTTTCTTTTTTCATAACTATACCTCTTTTAAAATTTTAAATTATTATAATTTTAAAAACAGGTGCAGTTATACTGACAACAAATTTATTTAATCTCGATGCAATCTGCTGACAGATTTATTAACTGCACCGAGAAGTTGTGTCGCATATATATTCTCATAGACACTTCACCCCTTATAGTTAAAATATAAATTTCCCCTTTTATCCCACATTAACCTCATATAATGCGAAAATAAAACTAACTGCAATATAGAATATCATATTTTAGACAAAACTTCAACGATAAATTTGTAAAGTTTTACTGCTGACCTACAAATAACGGACGAGCGTTTTCGATAATTCTTCTTTGAAATATTCTATGTTTATGATAAATATATCAGTTAAAATTTCAGCATTTTCGACAGTCTGATAATCTTGTTTTATTACTTTTGCGCCGAATTTTCTGTAAAAAGTATTAGATACGTTATGATGATAATTATATATAACGACCTGTTCCATATTGAAATTCTGAAAATAACTTAATAAATACAAAAGCAGTCTTAATGATACGCCGCGGTTTCTGTGTTCAGGAGTAACCCATAATCCGTTAAGTTCAATGCCTTTTCCCGGAATATCTGTTATTTCCGCAATGCTGCCGATAGCGACGCCAAGCAGATTATTTTCTTCAAAAGCTCCAAGCATTACGCGAATATCATTGTTATCTGTCGCTGTGTACATCCAGTTTGTCCAAAAATCAAGCTGTTCAGAAAGTGCAAGAGTATTGGGGGCTTTTCCGGCTAATTCTTCTGTCCAGCAAGTAATTTTCAGTTCCATTGCCTGTCTCCATTCTTTTTCTCTCAGTTGCCTTATTTCAATCATATTCATACCTTTTCAAAAATTTGATTAATCATGTATTCACAAAAATCTAACGCCAAATTGGTATCAATATCAATAGTTATAGATTTATCTGATACATAATAATCTAATGCCGCCCTTATTACGCTATTATATTTATAATCTAAATTTTCTAATGCCCAATTTCCGCCTTGTGCTTTTGAAAGAATCAGGTTATCATTTTTATATGCAAGAGTTCTGCATAAATTTAAGATGTAATAAACTGGATTATCCTTAACTCCATCTTTTGCGACTTGAATATCATTTTTAATGCTGTCCAGATGATACTCTTTCGGGATTACGCCAAAAACGCTGACGATAGGTTCTCCGTATAAGACAATACTTGCTTCTTTTATTACTGTAAAATGGGCTGCAAGGTCTATATCAACGCCGTTCATTTTTTCGCAGTATTCGAGCGGATTGTTTTCATACCGTTCTTTGTGCATATCGGAAAAATGCAAATCATACGGAGTAGGGTATTCAAAATTGAGGCAATACTTTTTTAAAACAACGCTCATTTCAAAACCATTTGGCGGACCGCTTTTTCTGATTCGCAACGTTTCTTTCATAAGTTCGTTTTTAACATCATTAGAGAGAGAACGGTTCACAACCACGATATAATCAATATCGCTGTTCTCCCACCGAAAACAGTTAAAAGCAATAGAACCATGAACATATATACCAACTAAATTATCTTGAAGAACTTCAATGTAGCTTTCTTTTATCTGTTGTAAAATCAAATTGTAATCCATTTTTTACCTCCAAATATAAATCTATCTATTTAACTCGAATATTATCCCAGAGAGTTTTGAATGCTTTGAATTTATCGGTGTAGTTTTCCCTTTTTTCATTTTCGCATCTCCTAAATTTCCTAATCCTCATTTTGTTTTCAGTTTACAACTGTGTATGCTTATTAGCGGAGTGTTATTCATACTAACTCCTTATATCGATAAACTGATAAACCATCTAATTTGGTCAAAACAAAACCCGCTTTTTCATAAGTTCTGCCCGCCGCAATGTTATCTGTTCTATTTCCAATGCCTATTCCTTTGTATTTGTTGGCAGAACGTATCTTGCACTCAAATAGCTCTAACATTTTCGAGGCGATTCCTCGCTGCTGAAAAGAAGCGTCAACCATCATTGGCTCAATGAAAACACTTTCGTCATCGACTCCACCATATCCCATAAATCCAACGGGAAAGGTATCAAAACAGGCTACTAACATCCTGTGTTTTTCGCCCGTCCAATCGTATCTGTATGTAGCCATAAAAGTAACAGGATTATCACCAAAAGAAAACTTTTGCTTGTCTGTAATAGCTAATCTCGTCGCCCCGTAGCAATTAAACTTGTTTAATTCATCTAATGTGATACGGTTACAAAAGTAATCTTTAGCTTGATATTCGTTTAATGGTAATTCTAAAAATATCGGCTGTTCAACATCTAATCCGTCAAATGGCGGCGGAAACTCAAACTTCGGA
>WQYZ01000010.1 GCA_009780985.1 Oscillospiraceae bacterium
TAATGAAAGAAGCCGCTCGCTTCCGAAAATCAAGGAACTCATAGAGAATTTGAGCAATAAGCAGACGGTAAGATGGCTTGATCTTGATAAGAACAATATATCGGTGAAAGTTTCCGCGCTTCCGACGAGAGAAGACGTTGATTTCCCGTTCCAGGAACATCTTATAGTCGAGTTATATTCTAAATAATTAAGTAATTAATAAATTAAGAATTACGGATATACAAACAGGATATATAATAGGGTTAATAGAGTTATATAGAAAATTGGAGGGTGTATTATTAGTATGATTGAAAAGCCCGTTATTACTACATCTTTTATAGACGAAGACGGAGCTCACGCAAGATTTGTGGTTGAGCCTTTGGAAAGAGGGTACGGAATGACGTTAGGCAACTCGCTGCGCAGGATTCTGCTTTCGTCGCTTCCGGGAGTTGCCGTTACTTCAATAAAGATTGACGGAGTTTTGCATGAAATATCAACTATTCCGAACGTAAAAGAAGATGTCACGGAAATTGTGCTGAATATCAAGGGAATAACTGCACGTCTTAATTCGGACAGCCCCAAAACGGTATTGATTGACGCGCAGGGGGAAAGTTTTGTAACAGCGGGAGCGATAAAAACCGACGCAGAACTCGAAATATTGAATCCGGAACATCATATAGCCACGCTCGGAGAAAAAGCAAGATTGTATATGGAGCTGACATTCGACCACGGCAGGGGATATGTATCTTCCGAAAAAAATAAACTGGATGTGCAAAATCCCGTTATCGGGGTCATATATGTGGATTCTATTTATACACCCGTATTGATGATGACTTATACAGTTGAAAATACACGTGTGGGAAATATAACAGACTACGATAAATTGATAATGGAAGTAAAGACAAACGGGATAATATCTGCAAAAGAAGCGGTTTCCCTCGCGGCCAAGATACTCAATGAACATCTCAATCTGTTTGTGGAACTCTCTGACGAGGGTAAAAAAGCGGAAATTATGGTTGAGCGCGAAGAAAATATAAAAGAAAAAGTTCTTGAGATGACCATTGAAGAGCTTGACATGTCTGTGCGTTCGTTCAACTGCCTGAAACGCGCGGGCATTGATACAGTCGAAGATTTGACTAATAAAACTGAAGAAGACATGATTAAAGTAAGAAATTTAGGTAAAAAGTCTCTCGAAGAGGTAATACAGAAATTGCAGTCTTTAGGATTGTCGCTGAAAAAAGAAGAAGAATAAACCGCAAAATAAAAAAAGATAATAAACGGCGAAATATAATTTAATAAAATAAGGAGGTATAAGAATTATGCCCTCGGTTAGAAAATTAGGCAGACCAACCGACCAGAGACGCGCGATGCTGCGCGGAATGGTTACTCTGCTTTTAGATAAAGGGAGAATCGAGACGACTCTTTACAGGGCGAAAGAACTGAAGAGAGTCGCGGATAAGATGATAACAGTCGGGAAGAAAAACACTCTTGCCGCTAAACGCGACGCGTTCGCGTATATTACGAAAGAAGAAGTCGTAAAGAAACTCTTTGACAAGATTGCGCCGTCGTTTGAGGACAGGCATGGCGGTTACACAAGGGTTTTGAAATTAGGTCCGCGCAGGGGCGACGGAGCCGAAATGGCGATTATAGAGCTTGTCAACTATGTCCCGAAAGATAAAAAGGATAAGGATGGCAAGGACAAAAATAAGAAAGACAAAGGTAAGGCCAAAAAATCTGATAAGCCAGATAAGATTGAAAAAGCCGACAAGGCTGACAAGTCAGAAAAAAGTGAAAAGTCGGAAGATAAAAAAGATTGATAAGCAATTAAAAACAACAGGGTGCGTTATAAATTTGGCGCACCCTGTTGTTTTTAATTATATAATCATAATTTCCCGCTGAGTTTGTTTATGTTATTTGCAAGATAACCCGCGCCGAACCCGTTGTCTATGTTTACGACGCCCACGCCGCTCGCGCACGAGTTGAGCATACTCAAAAGAGCCGACATCCCGCCGAGGTTTGCACCGTAACCCATGCTTGTCGGGACGGCTATAACCGGTTTGTCCGTCAAGCCCCCGACTACGCTGGCAAGCGCGCCTTCCATGCCGGCGACGACAATCAAAACATTCGATTCTTTTACTTTGTCAAGACGCGACAGCAATCTGTGAAGTCCAGCAACGCCTACGTCGTAGACGCGCTCGACGTTATTGCCGAGAAATTCGGCGGTGACGACGGCTTCTTCGCATACCGGCATATCGACAGTTCCAGCCGAAAAAACCGTAATTAAGCCTTTGTTTTTCGGGAACGGGTTTTCTTCAACCGTAACGATTCTGCAGACAGGATAATATTTCGCGTTTGGATATATTTCTTTAACGATTGCATACGCTTCTTTTGTAGTACGCGTGACAAGAATATTTTCGGCTTTGTTTTTCGCCATGTTTGCCACAATGCCTTTAATTTGTTCCAGAGTTTTGCCTTCGCCGTAAATAACTTCGGGACAGCCGACTCTGAGCTCTCTGTTATAATCTATCATTGCGTATTTTAAATCCTCAAACGGCATATATCTGATTTGTCCGGACGCTTCCTCGACAGATATTCTGCCGTCTTTTAGATTCTGCAATATTGACGTTATATCCATTATTACTTTCTCCTGAAAAATATCTCTCTTTATAAAAATTCCACGTATAAGCTCATATAGTTAGTTAAATTTATCTCTTGTTAGTTGATTTTATATCTACTTTATGGTTGATTAGCAATAATCCAATATACATTGACAAAAGAATAAGAAGCAAAACACCCGCCGTCTGCGGACGGCACCCTCTTTACTAAAGAGGGCAAAAAAAGAACGCGCCTAACCCCTGCCCTCTTTAGTAAAGAGGGTGCCGTCCGCAGACGGCGGGTGTTTTGTCAAATCTGTACAAGCGAATAAGTCAAATTTTATCTCCGAACAGAACACATATCGGCGACGGAATACTTATTTCTTTTACGCTTTTAATGTCGTCCGCTCCGTTAAATTCATATACGGTCAAAGTATTATCCGTCTCGCTTCCGCACAAAATCCATTTGCCGTCGGGTGAAAACGCGAAGTCACGGGGGACTCTGTTTGTTTTTATATGCCCTGCCGTGTCTAATAAACCGTTATCCGGATTTATCCTGTAAAATATGATGGAATCATGTCCCCTGTTCGAGGCGGCTAAAAATTTGCCGTCCGGCGATATATGTACTGCCGCCGCCGTGCTTTTTCCGTCGAAATCGGCGGGAAGAGTTGAGATTTCCTGAACTAAATTATGTTTTTTATCATAAACTAAAACTTTATTTCCCATTTCAGTCAGAACATATATATGACTGTGGGTAAAATCTATATGTCTGGGTCCCATTCCGTCGGGGCAGACAATCTCAAATCCGCCTGTCACTGATATTCCTGTTTTGTCGTTATACGGATAGAAAATTACTCTGTCAAGTCCTAAGTCGCAGACGGCGAGGTAATCTTCATATCTGTTTACAAAATGAACATGGGATTTTTCCTGCCTGTTCGGATTTGCGCCTTTGCCGTAATGAGCGATGCTTTTGAAACTCTTTAAAATTTTCCCGTCATTATCCAAATCAAATACAGACAAAGTGCCCTCCGAATAATTGGCAGCGAATAAAAATTTGTCCTGAGCGCATAAATGACACGGACTTGCTCCGTTTGTTTTTTGTCTGCTCGCGATTTTTTTCGTCTCCAAATCAACCGAGGCGACTTCGCCGTCTCTTTTTTCAGATACGGCGTACAGAATCTTTTCGCCGTGCGGCAGATATAAATACGACGGATTTTCAAGCTCCGTAGTTCCCGTCATTTTTAAGTCTCCGTTTTCTGAATCAAATTCGCCGTAAAAAATACTGTTCGAGTATGTTCCGAAATATACGTTATATTTGCTCATTGTATTAAATTATCCTTCTTTCTATTTTATATTTTTATTTCCCATTGTTAATCGTTATCTGGTAATTTTTAATTGTTATCACGGCGTCACCGACCATATTTTCACTTCGGTATTGTTTTTGAACATCTGCATTTCCCTTTCATGGCACGTAAAAATATATATCTGCGTTTTCTTAGACAGAGCGTTGAATATTTTCATAAGGTTTTCCAAACGCAAAGAATCAAGGTTTGAAAAAGATTCGTCGCATATGAACGGCGGCATTTCGTTTTCAAATAGCAAATCTATCAGAGCCATTCGGAGACAGAGATACGCCGCGTCGCGGGTTCCTCCCGAAAGATATTCTATCCGGCGTTTTATTGTGTTCGCATTGTCGTCAATATTCATCTCTAAATTTTTATCTACAAATAAGTCCTCGTATTTTCCGCCCATAATCATTTTAAATGTGTTTCCCGCAGATTCGCTCAGCCTCGGAGCAAAACTGTTTCTTAATTCGCTGCACGACTGCGTAAGGGTGTCTATTGCTAGTTCGAGGGCGTTTTGTTTTAATGTCAGATCGTTTATTTTATCTTCTAAAAATTCGATTTGACTCTGCATAATAACGGGATCGGAAAGTTTTGCCGAGACCATTGCGATATTTTTGCCTATCTCGTTTTCTTTTGCGTGCATGTGTTCATTCGCCTTAATTATAAAATCCAATTGTTTTGAAATATCTTTCTCGTCGTAATTGGGTTTCCTCGCTACGGCGGCAGATCTTCTGAGGGATTTTTCGTCTATTCCCTCAAGCATTAAATCAAGTTTCGCCTTGTACTGCTCATAAATCGACTGGGCTTTTTGTATTTCTTCCGCAGCTTCAGCAGCCGCGCTCGCGTATTTTATAAAATCTTCGGCTGATTTATCGTCAGATTCGGGGGTTCTGTTCCATTTAAGCAGCAATTCCCGCGCCTGCGCGTATGTTTCGTCAAAGACTTTTTCAGTTTCCAACACAGTGTTTTCGCACGCGTCTAAATCATCCTGCAAAATCGTAAGCTGCGCGTCGGTATCGGGATAATCGTCAAGAACATATGCGAAGTCGCTCTCGTTTTCAAAATCAAATGATTTGTAGAACTCATCAGTTTCACTTTTTTTCTTACCTTCAAGATTCGCGAATACGCCGGTTAAAACGGCAAATACTGCCGGTATGGCGGTCACCGCTAAATTGTGGTTCGCTATTGAGAAATATAATCCTATCGCGCCGAGAATACCGACGGCGGTTGAGACTGCGAATATAATCTTTAACGCGCTGAAAAGTCCGGACGAATTTTTTAATTTTGTATATTCTTCCCCGATTTCGTCAACTCCTCCGGCAGCTTCTATTATTTTGAAATTCTTGTTTCTCTCGGCGCATTCATTGTATTTTACCAGAGACATATTTCTCTGCTCGACGGCGGACCTGAGCTTTTCTTTTTTTTCGCTTACTTTAGACGCTATATGCAAAAGCTGGCGGGAAAATTCAATATCCGGCGTAAAATCGCCGTTTGAATGCCTCTCTATAACCCTGTCTAACGCTTCTTTCAAATTCATCGTCTGTTTTCTCGCATTTTCTATCTTTTGAAGCTCCTGACTCGCGTTATACGATTTGTAATTTTCAAGTTCATCCTGAAGTTCGTTTTTCTTTGCGTTATTCGTGAGCATTTTTTCTTCTAAGTCTTTTATCGTCCCTTCCATTTGCAGAAGCTCTTTCTGGTCTTTTACGGAATCGCCTAAAGAGGTTATCAGACCGTCGCATTTTTTTGAGAGGGTCAAAATCATACCGGTATTTTTATCTTCAGACAGCAAGATATTCTTTGCGTCTTTTAATCTTTGTAAAGTCTTTTGGGTGTTCATATCTTCGTCGGCTGTAAACATTATATTCTGTATCATTCCGGCAAGATTTTCACCGCCTATTTCGCTTGTCTCAAACTGTTTTAAAAATGCCGTTTTTGTGAAAACGTCTTCGCTCATTTTAAAGAAAAACATTCCGGGTTCCTCGTCGGTTTGAACGGCGATATTAGTGCTCAAATCTATTATTCTGGTTCGTTCTCTCTCCGAGTATTCCCTCTCGATTTGATACTTTCTGTCTTTAAAATGCACAATGATACTTCCGGCGACTTTGTTCGTGTCCCAGGGGGTGTACAGTTTTTTCTCATTTTCGCTTAACTTGCTGTCCTTGTTTCCCTGATAGCCGTAAAACATAAATTTTATAAACGCGGCTATCATGGATTTTCCGGATTCATTCGGTCCGTAAAATATATTTATTCTGTTATTTATAGGTATGGACATAGCTTTCAGTTTGCCGAAACTTTCGATATCTATTCTTTCAATCAACATAAAATTTTTTTATCCCGTCATTATATTAATTCTAAAAATCAATAATATTTAGTCCGGCAAACGCGTTAAGACCGTATTGGAGGGCAAGTTTAGCCTCTTCTCTTTCTTTTTCGTTCCCGGAATTTAATTTGCTCTCTAATTTTCTGAAAAAAATCCCTCTGACTGTTTTATCGTATCTCAAAGTGTTTGCATCAATATAGGGCGCAGTTTTGTTTTTTATCTGCATAAAATAAAAATTTGTGAATTTCTGTTCTATTGATGCCGGATTAAAAACGAATTCCGGTCGGAGTATGCCAGCCAGCTCCAGCCTCAGCGCAGTGTCTTCACGGTAAGCCCCGGTGGCCAGCCTTATAGCCTCAATCAGCTGATTTTCGGTTATATACTGCGAAATGTCCAATTTTATTGTCTCATATCTTCTTTTGGAAAATTTCTGACCTTTCAAATCGCATACGCCTTTGTCTATTTCGCCGTACATCGCGCCTTTAATTCCCGGTTCGCTGAAATTCCTGCCCTCGAGGCATCCCGGATATGAAAACCATGTCTCTCCGACCTGTATGACCCCTTTGCCATCGTGCATGTGCCCCAAAGCGATATAATCGAACCCGCTTTTTGCAATATCTGACGGCGTTATCGGGCAGTACGGGGAATTAGGAGTTAAGTCGCCGTGTCCTATCAATATATTAATACGGTTCTGATTCTGCGGTTTTTTATTTGCGAACGGATTGACCTGCAAGGTATCGCTTGTGAACGCGTATCCGTAAATGTCGGCGTTCAGCTCGGGGATCTCTATCTTTGTCAGATCGTTCGACTTGAAAATATGCACGTTTTCTGACCATTTCATCATTTTATACGGGCTTTTCGAATGATAGGGGTCCTTTTCTCCGGGGGCTATAAAAAAATAACAGTCCGGATAAGACGCCATCTCTTTCAAAATAAAATTGGCTGTGTTTTTCGACATATAGGCGTCGTCAAATAAATCGCCGGAGATCAGAAACAGTCTTGCGCCGTAATTTTTTGCGTACATTATAAGAGACGAGAATGTGCTTTGGAGCTCCATGCGGCGCAACTCCGCATCCCGCAGGTCGTTTAAAACAAACGGCGAATCAAGATGAACGTCCGCGCAGTGAATTACTTTTATCATGTTTTGTTATATTAACCCCCATTCAATTTATTTTCCTAATTTTTTCACTCCGATAAACGCTGCGTGCGTGCCCCTGAATTCGCCTTGCCGTCTGTGTGAAAAAAATATGTTTTCTTCGCAGCACGTGCAGTTTTGCGATATATCGATATTTTCTTCCCGAAGTTCTTTTAACAGAAGCATTTTATTTATGCCTTTTAAATCGCAGTGATATTTGCCGTCTGACTTTTTGTCAAAATATATTATTACTTCGTCGCCGAGAATATCCGCAAAATTTTCGTAAAAATCTTTTGAAACTTCATAACAGCATTGCGATATGCCCGGACCTATAGCCGCTTTTAAATTATGCAAATCAGTTCCGTATAATTCGCGCATTCTTAACGCCGTTTTAATCTGCAATTTTTGTATTGTTCCTCTCCAGCCGCAGTGAGCGGCTCCGACGGCGTTGTTTTCCTCGTCAAAAAACAAAACCGGCACGCAGTCCGCGCTCCTGACCGACAACAGAATTCCGGGTATATTTGTAACCATGGCGTCGTATATATAATCGCGCGGCAGCGGCAGCATAGAGGACGGCGAAATATTTAAAAAATTTTCATCGCAAACTAATATATTGTCCGTATGTTTTTGATGTGCGTATATTATATTATTGACAGAAAATCCCAAAGTTTCTGCGATTATTTCATAATTTTTCAGAACATTTTCGTTTTTGTCGTAATTTTCCTTATCTTTAAATCCTAAATTCAGACTGTATACTGGGTCGCATACTGAACAGCATTCGGCGGCAAGTCCCGAAACTCCACCAAGCCGCGTAGTAAACACGGCTTGGGCTGTTATATTTTCAGGAACAAAATACTGTAAGTTATTTATATCTGTTTTGCTTGTTTTAACTGTTATTTTTTGCATAATTTTCAGCCGCTTCTTTACTTTGTGATATGTATGTCTGCGCGCATTCAAGCTGGGTATCCTGCTGTTCGAACTGGTTCGGCGTATAAGAAACATAATAATTCAGATAATCTATAAACATATTGTCTATTTTATCGATTCCGACTGGCAGATCATTATATTTCTGGAAAATCTCCACCGCCGTAACTGTATTATCAGTACATTTGCTCGTAATGCCGTCGGGAGAGAGAAACCCTATTCTCGCAAGCCGCTGATTTAACGCGAGAACTGCTTTATTATCCGCGCCTTTTTTTATATCGACACAGTTTACAAAATTAAGCTGGTCAAATTTAATATTTTTGACGTCCGTCAGTTTCGGAGATATTTTTATATCCGGCTCAATCCCGATTTTATGGTATTTGTTGCCCTTTGACGATATAATTTCGAATGCGGTGATTGCAACTATATCTCCGGGTTGGTCTTCTGAAACTTTGGAAGATTCAAGTTCCGTATAAAATTGCCCGATTCCTTTTCCGTATGTTTTCTCGCCTATTAAAACAGCCCCTGTTATTTCTTTCAAGGATAAAGAGAATATTTCCGATGCGCTTGCAGTGTAGCCGTTTGTGAGCACGCATATTTTATCAAATTTCATTCCTTGACCGCTTGATTTTACGGTGTCAGCCGTTCCGTCATTATATTGGTAGGAAAATAAAGGGATGCCTTTGTCAGGGGTAAGCATATCCAGCATTTCAGCCATCGAATACATATCCCCGCCGGTGTTGTTTCTTAAATCAAGTATGAGATTTTTGTAATTTTCCTGTTTCAGGTATTGTAAAATAAGATAAAAATCGTCTGCCATTCCCTCGTCGGTGAAATTTTCTATCGTAATCAAAGCCGTATCGGCTTTATCGCCTACAGTCTTGAATGTTATCGACGAAATATAAACAGTGGATTTCTGCATAGTAAAAGTCATTTCTTTGCCGTCTCTCCTGACTTTCAGGTCAACTTTATCTTCGACTGTAGCCAGGAGTTCCGATACGGCCATCACTCCGAGATTTTCCACGTTTATGCCGTTTACTCCTATAATTTCATCGCCCGGTTCAAGCCCCGCGCTCAGAGCCGGGGAACCTTTCAGAACTTTTTTTACTATAGTGTTATATAAATTTCCGTCCTCCATCTTTTTACCGTCAAAAACTATACCGTAGCCTTTATATATGTTCCCGAAAAGTTCATCTGTCGAAGTTTGAGAATAATATCCCCCGAATTGGTCAATCGCTTTCAGCAGAGAATTTCCCATTACCGGAATTGCGTTCGGATTATCTAAAAGAAATTTCCGTATCATTAGATTTTCAGCCTGGTCGCGGGTCAAATTATATAGGTTGTATTGCGCGTATAAATCAAGCAGTTCGTCTAATTGGGGATTAATAGATTTATCGTCAATTATCTGCTGAATTATATCGTCTGTATTTACCGCCGAATAGTAATTTTTGTATTTGTCGTCAAAATTAGAGTGATATGTAGTATTTGAAGCATATGCAGAAAATTGATTTTGCGTACTGTCCTGATTTGCAGGATTTTCCTGCATATTTTGAATACTTTGCAATACATTTTCAAAATCCAGGGCGAAGGACTGCAAAGATAACAATGCGGCAAGTATAAAGCATATAAAGACTGCCGCCGCTCTTTTTATTTGTTTGCTTTTCATAAATTTTTTTCTCCTGATATTTAACATACTAATTTATTTTTATTTTATAATGTGATTTGCTCATCAAACGGGCAGATCTCGTTTACAGGTACGGCGGATAAAGAATGTGAAACTATTTCCGCCGGACTCCCGTTTGTTTCCCGTATATATTGAATATAAAGCTGTCCTCCGTCGGGGGTCATAGTATTTATCAATTCTTTTGTATTGACGGTTATAATATATCCGGTATGGCGGGTTCTTTTTGGGAGTGATATTCTCTTGCCTTTTTCGCAGTCAAGCCATATGTCCGTATCCTCGCCTCTGTTAATTGAGACAAAGTTTTTATTCTTCATATCAAATAAAAACCTGACGTAAGAATCTCTTATTCCCGTCACCTCGCTCTCGTCGTATTTGACTTCCAGAAGGCTGTCCGATATGAATTTTATACTTCCGGGCGCGTCAAATTTCATCTCGACTTTACCTGTTCCCATAATCTGCGCAATATCCGCCCCGTCCGCCATGATTCCGTTTTCTTCATATTCGTTATACCCGTCGTAGTCTTCAAACTCAAACTCATCTCCAAAATCGTCAGGGAAATCGCCGTTTGCGTCTGTAAAATCCGCATCGACGGTTAATTCCTCAAAAGCGTTTAAGCTTTCTAAAATGTCAACGTCTTCTAAGTCTGTATCATCGTTTACTGTCTTTGTTCCGTTAGTCTCATTAGTCAGTTTAGCCGCTCGAATAGCGTTGAATTTCTCCGAAATCCGTTCCCTTATAACCTTCTCCTTTTTTGCTCTGATTTCCTCTGCAATTTCAGGGTTTGCGACAGTCACTCTGAAAACATTATTCCCCATTTTGTCCTGCGCCGGCTTTGCAGTAACTCTGTCCGCATCGCTGTCATCAGAATTACTGCCGGCGACAGTGCCGCCCTCATAATTGTTTATAAAATTCAGTTTTGATATGTAGCTCGAATTCTGGGACATCATCGAAAAACTCGACATTGCGAAATTTTCCGCCATCATTCTGAAAAAAGTATCGTTATAAGCCAAATCGGTATGGGTTATTTTTATTTTAAATTTAAATTGCTTGTCATAAACAGATTCTATAGATTCTGAAAAACTGTCCAAGAATAATCACCTTCTTATATTTTATATCGTCTCTTTAAAAAAAAATTCTAAAATAATGAGCAAAGCTCATTTTATATAATATCAAATTTTTTATAAATATTCAATCCTATTTTATAAATATTTTAATAAAATTTTTAGTATTTTTCTATCTCGATTTTTGTAACCTCAAAATTTATATCGCATCCCAAAAAATTCGACGCAATATGTGAAAAATTAAAAACCTCGTCGCTTATGTAAACTTCAAGTCTGCCTTTTCTGTTTGCGCTGTTCAGAAGATTCTCTTCCGTCAGTGCGTTCTTTAATCTGTGTGCCGCCTCAAGTCCTGCGTCTATTAACTCTGTTTTAACAATTTTATCTTTATTTATAACGCTGTCGATTGTATGTTTTATCAGAGGATAATGGGTACAGGCTAAAATCAGCGACGATAAATTCAAATCTCTTAATTCGCTCAAATAATATTCAGCCGTCAGTTTTGTTATCATGTTCGACGTATTTCCGTTATCCACATGTCCGTATTCCACAAGAGGCACGAATAACGGACACGCTTTGCCGTAAACCTTGCAGGTTTCGTCCGATTCGCCGATATATTTTTTATATGCCCCTCTCGATATTGTCGCTTCCGTTGCGATTACCCCGATATTTTTATTTTTTGAGGCGTCTGCGGTTTTAATTGCTTTTTCGCACGCGGATTCCACAACCCCGATTATCGGAATATCCGGGAATATCTCTTTCAAATAATCTATTGCGACAGAGGCGACAGTGCCGCACGCGATAAGAACCATCTTGACGTTTTTGCTTATCAGGAAATTCATGTCCTGACGCGAATATTTTTGTATTGTCTCATACGACCTGCTGCCGTAAGGCACCCTGCCGGAGTCTCCGAAATAGACGATATCCTCGTTCGGCAGTATTTTCAAAGCCTCGCGCACCGCGCACAATCCTCCGAGACCGGAATCGAAAATCCCGACCGGACGCGTATCTGTGTTTAAACTCATAAATTCACCTTATTTCTCTAACGCCAATTCGATTATCTGTGTGACAACTTCTTTATATGTTATATTCTCGTTATACATCATTAGTTTTGCGAACATGCTGATATCCGTGAATCCCGGTATTGAATTTGTTTCGTTGAAATATATTTTGTTATTTTCGCCGAGAAAAAAGTCAACCCTCGAAAATCCCCCCGCGCCGACAGTCATGTAAACTTTTTTTGCAAGCTCTCTTATCTTTTCGCTTGTTTCTTCTTCTATTTCCGCAGGGATAAATTTTTCGGACGTGTCTGTTATGTATTTTGTGTCATAATCGTAAAATTCGGCGTTCGGCTTGATCTCTCCCGGACATGAAACAATAAGGTTATCGTCGTTGCCGATTACGGCGACTTCAATTTCTTTACCGTTTATATTTTCTTCGATTATAATTTTACTGTCATATGTGAAAGCGTCAAGAATTGCTTGCCTTACCCCGTTTTTCCCGTCTTGTTCCTTAACTTTGAATATCCCGACTGACGAACCGGCGTTCGCGGGTTTTATAAACATAGGGAATTTTAACTTTTCTATGGCGCGTCCGATAATTTCCTCCGGATATTTGTCAAACTCATATTTTTTAAATGCAATATAATTTGCCATGTTTATCCCGTCGATTTCGGCGCATAAAACTTTCATTATAACTTTATCGAACGAGCAAACTGAGCCTATAATATCAGAGCCTGCGCAAGGGATTTCATACATTTTTGCAAGTCCCTGAATTGAGCCGTCTTCGCCATTTGCGCCGTGAACTATCGGCAGAATTACGTCTATATTTATTTTATCGAAACTTTCGCCGTCCATATTAATTTTTTTGTTTGTAAACTTACATAAACACGCTTTTTTATTTGTTTTACTTCTTGGAATAATTGCGCACGGAAAAAGATTTTCACTGTCGTTTATCCAAGACAAATCTCTTATATTTTCGTTTGAACCGGTATATATATTCCATTCGCCGGATTTGGTTATTCCGACCTTTACTGTGTTAAATTTTTCTTCGTCTATATTACCTGCCACGCTGTTGAACGAGCGACATGAAACTTCATATTCTGTTGAATTTCCGCCGAAAAGGCATAAAACTGTTATTTTCCCTGTTTTCTCCATTTTAATATGCGCCTCCGCTTATATTTTTGTTATAGCAACTTGAATTTTAATTAACTATATATCTTAATAAAAGGCTCATAAACATAGGACAGTTTTTAAAAATATCATAGTATATGAAAACAAAAGTTGCTATAATAAAATAATTATAAAATAATTTTATTAATACAATATTATTTTAACGTAAAAAGTTCTTTATATATGCTCAAGAGATTATACGGCTTTCCTTCCCTCCAGAATAACCAGCGCAGGTAGTCCTCGACCCATATTGCAAACGGCATCAATAAAAACCATAAAATTGCGTACTGTATGCAGATCTGACCGTAAATATTCCCGAATTTCCCGGTATAATCCCAAATCCCAAGACCGAGCCATATATTCAGTATGCATCCTGAAACGAATTCGACCGCTAAAACTATCACTGCGCCTATAAGAGACTGCCACACCATTTTCGATTTATAAAAAAGCGGCATCTGGTTTATTTCTCCAATCGCAATTCCGCATAAACCCCCTATGGGAAGCATGACTATATTTGTCCAGCCTCTCCAGATTCCCTCAATCGTGAGATATATCATCCCCATAAAAAACCAAAGAATTAATACGCGAAATAATTTTGCCTTTTTAGATAATTTACTTTTGCCGGCTTTATAAGAATTAGATTTTATCATTTAAAAATCCCCTTAATTTTTATATTTTAATAAAAGATATTCTCAAAGTTTATCTTATATGACATTTGTGCCGCCGGCGTTAAAAATTATAAATATTTCCTGTATAAAAAGCCTTATAACCTCGAAAAATAATAAAAAATTAAAAATTAAAAGGAATTTTTCTTATGCAAATGGATAAAGCGACATATAAAAAATACGCTGAGAAAAGCGCGAAAAAATCAAATGTTTTATTGAATGTAACAAAAGCGTTCATTATCGGAGGGCTTATTTGCTGTTTAGGCGAAGCTTTTATGGCTTTATATAAAAATTTAGGCGCAAGTCTTGAAAACGCAAGGTTATTGGAATCTGTAACTCTTATATTTCTTGCGGCTTTAGTCACAGGATTCGGGTTTTTTGACGATATAGCAAAACATGCGGGCGCTGGGACTATTGTGCCGATAACAGGATTTGCCAACTCTGTCGTAGCTCCGGCAATAGACAGCAAAAGCGAGGGATTTATTATGGGAGTCGGGGCAAAAATGTTTATCATAGCCGGTCCCGTCATAGTTTACGGGACAATCGCCTCTATAATATACGGCATTGTGTATTATTTTATAAAATAGATGCGCTATAATCTTTTTGCAGGAGCGACAGGCTGAACGCGTTCGACATTGCCGTTCCTGCAAATTAATTGATATTGACAAAAAATTAACAATATATCTTAATATATTTTGATTGAGCGGATTGACATATAATCCAAAATGTTATATAATAAATATAATCTATTTAAAATTTAAATTTATTTAATTTTTAAAGATAGGTTATATATTTTTTAAATAATTAATCAATAATTTTAAGGAGAGAATGAAATTATGAACAGAGTTTACAATTTTTCAGCCGGTCCTTCATGCCTTCCGTTGAAAGTGCTTGAAATTGCCTCGCGCGAGATGACAAATTATAATAACAGCGGCATGTCCGTTATGGAAATGAGCCACCGATCGTCCGTATATGAGGCAATAATCTCAGAAGCTCAAAGTCTGCTCCGTGAAATTATGGGAATACCGGAAAATTATAAAGTTCTGTTCCTGCAGGGCGGAGCGACTTTGCAGTTTGCCGGAGTCCCGATGAATCTTATGAACGGGTCAGGCAAAGCTGATTATATCATCAGCGGAAACTTTGCAAAAGGCGCGTTTGACGAAGCGGTAAAATACGGCGACGTCGTAGCCGCCGCATCTTCAAAAGACGAGAATTTTTCGTATGTCCCTGAAATAAAACGCGAAGATATTAGATCCGACGCAGATTATGTTCACATATGCGAAAATAACACCATAGAGGGCACAAAATTTCAGAAATTGCCTGACACGGGAAATATTCCTCTCGTTTCAGATTCGTCGTCGTGTATATTGTCAGAACCGTCCGACGTTTCAAAATATGCCTTAATTTACGCCGGAGCGCAGAAAAATATGGGTCCGAGCGGTCTCACTGTCGTCATAGTCCGCGACGATTTAATCGGTAAGGCAAGACCTGAAACCCCGAAAATTATGAATTATAAACTTCAGGCAGACGATAATTCTATGATAAACACGCCCGCATGCTATGCGATTTATGTCGCTATGCTTGTATTCAGATGGCTCAAAAACGACATCGGCGGTCTTGAGGCGATGAAGAAAATAAATGTCGAAAAAGCCGGTATGTTGTATGATTTCCTCGACAATTCAAAATTATATAAACCTACGGCGAAAAAAGAATTCAGGTCAATTATGAATGTAACGTTTGTGACTGGAAATAAAGACCTCGACGACAAATTCTGCAAAGAAGCAGAAAAAACAGGCTTTGTGAACATAAAAGGTCACCGTTCCGTAGGGGGCATGAGAGCGTCGATTTACAATGGTATGCCTGTAGAGGGAATAAAAGAATTAGTCAATTTTATGGCTAAATTCGAATCTGAAAATAAATAATTATAATAATTAATTAAGATCGGAGAAACAGATATATGTTTAAAATAAAAACACAAAATAAAATAACAAAATTGGGTCTTGATATTTTTGACACGGCAAAATACATAATATCGGACGCGGAGACAAATCCCGACGCGATAATCGTGCGTTCGGCTGATATGCTGAAGATGGAAGCCAATCCGGAGCTTAAAGCAATCGCAAGAGCCGGAGCGGGAGTCAACAATATTCCGATTGACAGATGCACAGAAGCCGGAATTGTCGTGTTCAACACTCCCGGCGCAAACGCAAACGCTGTGAAAGAACTCGCCGTCTGCGCGCTTGTGCTCGCGTCGCGAAACGTTATCGATGCCGTAAATTGGGCGAACACTTTGACAACAGATGTTGCAAAAGAAGTTGAGGCTGGAAAAGGCAAATTCGCAGGCTGCGAAATTACCGGCAAAACATTGGGGATAATAGGTCTGGGTAACGTCGGTTCAAGGACGGCAAATGCCGGAGTTTCGCTCGGTATGAACGTCATAGGCAACGATCCGTATATGACGATAGAATCCGCTCTGTCGCTTCCCAGTTCCGCTAAAATAGCAAAAGAACGCGCAGAAGTATTAGAAAAAAGCGACTATATAATTCTTCATGCAACTTTTACCCCTGAAACAAAACATATGATAAACGAGAAATCCATTGCTTCAATGAAAACGGGAGTTGTAATAATAAATCTGTCAAGAGCGGATTTAGTCGACGACGAAGCAATGGCGGCAGCTTTGGAAAGCGGCAAAGTCGCAAAATACGTCACGGATTTCCCCAACGAGAAAGTTTTAAAGATGAAAAATGCAATAGCTATACCTCATTTGGGAGCGTCCTCTCAGGAATCCGAAGACAAATGCGCGGTTATGGCAGTGAACCAGACGATAGACTTCTTGGAGAACGGCAATATCAAAAACAGCGTAAATTATCCCGAACTTGTTATTGACAGGAGCACCGACGCAAGATTATGCGTATTCCATAAGAACGTATCGGGAGTGATTTCAAAAATTTCTTCTGCCGTATCGGAGTTTAGAATCAACATAGAGAATTTTACAAGTAAGTCGAAAAACGACTACGCGTATACAATATGCGAGATAAACGCTCAGATACCGGAGACCCTCATCGATAAAATTTCGCAAATACCGGATATAATAAAAGTAAACGTAATAAAATGAGTATAAAATTAACGAAATCCCCGATTTTATTGGGGATTTCGTTTTTTCGGTCTAATCATGTCAAAAGCCGAGATACAGTTTAAAAAATACTTTGTCAATGACATCTGTCGCATCGTATTTATTTTGATATTAAAACTGTCTTCCAAAAGCAGATTGCGCCTGTATATAGCATCGTTTAGACAGCCCTTTCGGAAACGTAACATAGTCGCCCGCTCCGAAACTCACACTTCTGCCGTCATATTCGACCGTTACCTCGCCCTCAATGACGAGATATGTTTCCTCGCTGTCGTAATACCAGTCAAATTCCGATACACCGCACTCCCACACAGGTTTTGTCCGCATATCGGCTTTTCCGGCTTCGGTAGGTTTTCTAACAATTATATCCATAAGATTACTCCTCCCATGATTTTATTACCTATTATTTTACCATACTTTTTACCCCAAAACAAATAAAGCAACTTGCGCTAATTTGTTTTGGTTATCAATCTGTATAATTCTTATCTTTACTCCAACGCCTGATATTTTGCTATGGCTTTGTCAATATCCGACTGTATTTTCGGCGACAGCTTGTCTATCAGCGATGCGAAGTCGCTTTTTCTGTTTTGTATGTTGCTCTGAAGACTGCCTATAAATCCGCCGTATGCGTCAACATATCCTAAATCCGCCGAACGTCCGGCGAAGATTATATCGAGCATTTCGGAAGATTCGTCGTCGCGGGCGTATTTTGTTTTCAATGCGAGGTCATAATACGCGGGAGTTATATATTTATATCCGCCGTATGCAAGAGCTTCAATTATTGTGCTTGTCTGGTCGAGATCCGGGACGCCCTTGGGAATTTCTATTGTAGTAGAAGCCCAGTTGTGGACATAAGTGCTGTAAGTCTGCTGATTTTCGTCGGCTTTCGGGAGCGGGATAATTCCGAAATCTGTATCCATTTGACGGATTCTTTGCACGCACTGCATAACTTCTGCGTAGAATAACGCCCTGTTTTCCTCGAATGCCGCCTGAACAACTAAATTTGTTTTTGCTCCGTATGACGTATTCGGGAAATCTGCCGCCAGCATCGTAAGATTATCCGGTCCTCTGAACACATTGTAAATTTTATTCAGATTCGTCATAACGGCGTCGCCCTGAAGAGCAAATACCGGCAAATCATTCGCATCTTTCTTGACTATTCGTAAACCCGTGGAGTAAAATAAACCCTGAGCGGAATCCAATGTTGTCGTGAATGCGACCTGGTCCTGATAATCTATTAATCCGTCTCCGTTCAGGTCTTTTGTGACCCCCTTGCCGAGTTCCGCGAATTTGTTGATAGTCCACTGACCGCTCTTTACAAGACCGTATATATCCGGAAGCCCGAAGTCTTTAACCATTTGTTTATTGAACATCATTGTCCAGGTTCCGTCTTTTTCCATTATAGAAATATCGCCGGTTGCGAAATATACTTTGTTCATAACCGAGGTCTCTTTCATTATGCTTTGGTCCCACCATGGCTTTGATAAATCCACGCCGGATGTGTCTGCTAAATCTTCAAGAAGCCCCTGTTTTGTCGCGCTCGAAGCGTCCTGAAGATTGAGCATTACGGCGTCGTATGAGTTGTCTCCCGCCAAAACAGCTTTTTTCAGAGACGATAACTGACTTGCCACCTTAACATATACGCCGGTTATTTTTACGTTAAGTTTTTCCTCAACTTCCAAGTTCCTTTTGTACACTGCGGACTGAACAGGGTCTCCGCTGTCCTCTTCCGCTTCAATTTCCTGCGAATCCCACTCGTCCTCCTGACCTCTGATCATAACTTTGAATTCGTGCTGATTGTAATCCACATTTGGATATGTATATAAATCCAGATTTGCCTGACGCAGATCGGCTGTGGTTGTCTCCGTCGTGGACCGCGCGGAATCTGTGGAATCTGACTCAGTAGTATTGTCTGTATTATTTGAAGTCTGAGTATTTTTACTCTGAGCGCATGAATATGACAAAACTGCGGGAATCATTATAATTACAGTTAAAATAAAAGCTAAAATTCTATTTTTTATTTTCATAATTACCTCACATTTTTATAATTTATTTATTTTTTATTCGCGTAGCTACAACTTAAAATATACGGGAATACCGTTTCGGTAAACGATATGGGGTTCGCCGATTATCAGCGGCTGAATATATTCCAAACACTCGTTTGTCACATTATGCTTATCAGGCGATATATATTTTTCGGGCACTGTCCTTATAGAGTTCGCTATACCGACTATATCTTCGCAGTCTATTTCTATTTTATACGGATGTGTTGAAATACGCCTGAAAGACATCATTACGCCGGACTTGCCGGATGCAGCTGTTTCAACCGCTCTGCGTCCGATTTCGACGGACTCATTCAAATCGCAGAGCGACGATGTATGCGACGCGCACCTCTGCGGCGTGTTCAGCTCAATTGACCGCACTTTACATCCGAACCGTTCTTTCACTGTATATTTCAGCATATCAGCTGTACCTGACAGCCATTTATGCCCGAATATATCGACATCATGACATTTTTGGGAATTGAGAGTTTCGCAGATATATCTGCCGTCAGCGTATTTTATCCCTTCAGATACCGCTATCACTATATTTTTATTCTTATTAAATTCTTTTTCTATATCCGCAATAAACCTTTCGTCTGAAAACTCAATTTCCGGCAGATATATAAGACTTGGAACCTCTCCGCAATTCAAACGCGGCAGTGCGGCGGCAGCCGTGAGCCAGCCCGCATCCCTTCCCATTATTTCAACTATGGTCGCTGATTTTATATCGTATATCGCACTGTCGTGACATATTTCCTGTATTGTAGTCGCTACATACTTCGCCGCGCTTCCGTACCCCGGAGCATGGTCCGTGCCTGTCAGGTCATTGTCTATGGTTTTTGGAATACCGATTATCTTTACATCTTTACTGTAATTTTCGGCGTAAAAGCTGAGTTTTTTTACTGTGTCCATAGAATCGTTTCCGCCGATGTAGAATAAAAACTTTATGTTTTTTTCGTCAAGTAAATTAAATATTCTTTTGTATGTTTCACTATCTGAATTTATATCCGGCAGTTTGAGCCTGCATGAACCGAGAGCGGCGGCAGGAGTATTTTTTAGAAGCTCCAAACTATCGCCGTTTTTGAAAATATCGTTTAAAATCCGCACGTTTCCGTCTAAAAATCCCTGCATTCCGTTAATCATGCCATATATTTTATCAATGCCCGCATTTTGAAAAGCTCCTTGAACAACCCCTGCGAGCGTAGCGTTTATCGCGGCGGTTGGTCCGCCTGACTGTCCGACTATTGCATTTTGTTCTGTTTTCAGCATTTATACCTCTGATTTAAATTTTGTGTATTACTTTGATTTCCGGCGGAGCGGCAGCATCTGTTTCACTTTGCCGTTTATTATTCTGTGCTCTATTTTAACTGCGCCGTGCGGAATCCCTTATAGAAGTAAGCGCCGTAATCCCCATGTATGTCTTTCTGACCCGGTTTGGGAAGTTCGTCTATACGTCCGCTTCCGTCAAGCCAGTCCATGCTCCCTTGTTACCCATTTCATATAGCCATCACCTTTAATAAATTGTTTTCTATTTATTTAAATTTTCAAGTATCCGCTCCATCGCGGCTGTTGCTTCATATACGACAGCAATATCGTTGGTCGCTTTGCCCCAACTCATATAGCCCTCATAAAGCGGCTGTCTTTCACTCAATCCCCAACGCCGCATATCGCATATAGGGTGGCTTATGTATGCGTCGCCGAAATCTATCAGCCCCGAAAATCTGTTGTTGCTCTTTACGAACGTGTGCGTGGAGGACGGATTTGCGTGAATCGGAACGATACGAGCCTCTGTTATTTTGCCCAATTCCTCTGTAGCAGAAGCATTGGCTTTGGCTATTTCGGTCTGCGAGAGCTTGTCGGATAACCGTTGGAGTCCCCAATCGAAATGAGCTTTCAGTCTTTGTTTAACATCATCAAAGCTTTCGTCAATATCGGAGAAAAGTCCGCTTTCAAAAAACGGCTTAATATCAACGCTGTGTATCAGGAACAGCATTTTCCCCAGCTCGAACAGCATTTTCTCACGCTGTTCGCCCGATATATTTGAGTATCTGACGGCAAGTCCTGGTATTCGCGTCATACACGTGTATTCGACCGTTTCCTGTTTGCCGTAACCCAATACTTTCGGCACGATTACACCCTCAATGTTTTCCAGCTGTCTAAGGAAAAATGCCTCTCTTTCAAGGCTTGTACTTAACCTTAGCTGCTGGGGACGTTGGACTTTCAGTATGATATTATTGTCAACCGCGTATGTACGCGCCTCTCCCCCTGTTTCGTCTATATCGGTTACTTTTTCCGCGCCCGGCACGAATTGCCGTACTATGTCCATAACAAATTCTTTTTCTAAAATGGGGTCTGGAAATCCCTTTTGGTAATATACATCTTTAATCATTTTAATTTAATCCTTTCGTAAATTTATAAATTTATTTATTTTCACTTAAATATGCGTAAAGCGCGTCAAAAATGATTTCACCTTGTGTAACCGACTGCAAATCATCGCCGAGATATTTTCTCAACCCCAGACATATTGCCTCAAGTCCGTACGATTCGGGAGACGGTACTATATCGCTGACACAATCTGCGCCGTCTATTATTTTCGCTATCGAATCCAAAATAGAGTTGTTGAGATTATACTCTTTGATTAGCGTATTGAACGAACACCGCCCGCGTCTGTGGCTGTACTTACAGCTCGGTATATCAAACGGTATGCCGGAATCTTCTTTTATGTCCTCGTCATAATCCACAAAGTCAAATACAGCCTCGCTGTCTATATATCTTTTTATCAGCCATGCACAAGATATCCTGTCTATACCCACATTTTTTCGTGTAATCCATTTCATCGATTATTCACTCTCCCCATTAAATTTAACTTCGTTAAGTTGTTTTTGTTCGCGCGTTATTATCTCATCAATTTTATCGCTAAATTTGGACTTGAAATAATCGTAATATTTTATATCCATGTACTCGTTTATGATATTTCGCATCTGCTTTTCTTTTTCGCAAATATCTGTGATTGCGATTATATTATTTAATTTCTGAATAATGTTTTCATATTGAGTATTTATATTATCTGTGAATTTCTGCACTAACGCTTTTTCCTGCGAATTGGTAGTTACGTAGCTTTCCCATACAGAGGATTCTCCGTCCATTTCTATGATTTCAGCCGCAAGCCACTGGAACTGTTCAAATGTCTTTTCGGAGTATGGCAGTACAAAAACTGCGTCCTGCAATGTAACAGCTTCAAGTTTCTTCAGTTTCCTCCACACATATACTCTTTTACTTGACGGTTCGCGGGGTATTTTATATATCAAAAAAATCCATTTTATCTTTGCCATATTACTTAGACACCCCTTTAAATTATCTACTCTAAAAATTTTTATCAAAATATATAATGTTAAAATTGATTACATATTAACAAAAAATATATAACATAGATATTGTAACTAAAGTTACAATAAAATGCAAAACAGTTCTGATTATTAGTTGCTGCAACCTTGGTTTCAGTAACTACAGTTACATTATATAACAGCTTTTTAAGCACTTAAAGTAATTTATTGTGTCTTTTTTGTAAACTTGTATAAATTATATATCCTAAAAATGTATTCAACTTTGAAAATACAGCAACGGAAATTATGAAAAATCGAGGCATAACATGATTTCACCGTAAAATGTCAGTAAGCAGTATAAGGGCGTTACAAACAAAAAAGATATGAACGTTGTTTCTTAAACATTCATATCTGTGTGCTATAATAAAATATAATTATAAATGTGTATCTATTGTAATTATGTCATCTCAAATGGCAGAAAGGATTTCACAATGGAATTTTTTGAAACGGTTGAAAAAAGATATACTCATAAAGAAAGATTTCTGAACGAGCCTGTGCCGCGCGAACACTTGGAAGCGATTGCACATGCAGGGCTTGCCGCGCCGTCCGGCTGCAACGCCCAGTCAGTCAGCCTGATCATAATTGACGATCCGTCAGTTTTAGATAAATTACGGGGAATCGCTACGTCTGCGGGGCTTGACACAGTACGAGCTGTTATCGCGGTTATGACTGATCCCACCACGCAGACAAACGACACCAACTACGAAAAAGAGGATTATTCTGCGGCGGTGGAAAACATGCTGCTCGCCGCGACTGCGCTCGGATATGCGTCAGTGTGGTTGGACGGCATACTGATAGATCGCAAGGCACAGCAGGAGTACCTGCGGGTATTAGGCGCGCCAGAGTCTTTTCACTTGCCAACGATACTGCCCATAGGTAAGCCTGACGGTGCAGGTATGCGCAGGATAAAGAGACCGTACAGCGAACGCCTGTCGTACAATCAATTTAAATTTTAGGGATTAAATAGCAACAGGTTTTACCGAGAAAGAAGGCTGTATACATGAATGATTATTCAAATGATTTACTTGAAGAGGCACTTGGATTATACAATTTTACAAATCCCAAAGCAGATTTTATACGCCATAATGAAAATATAACTTACTCCGTAACAGATGGCATTAATAAATATCTCTTTCGTATCCATGCGGAAGCTGAAGAACTGGATTTTTCGTTTTATCGCGGAAATTTCGATAGAGAAACCCTTATCAAGAGTGAAATTGATTTATTAAACAGATTGCTTGTTGGAAATAAAATCACAGTGCAATGCCCGGTAAAGAACAAAATCGGTGAATATATATATCGCTTAAAAAATGGATATTTGGTAACAGTGCTGTCCTGGTTAGACGGGGAAACATTGGCTCATTTGGAATTTACCAAAGAGCTTGTTTTTCAAATCGGACAAATGACTGCTACGCTTCATAAATCCATTGATATACTGCCTAGCTTGAACAGATGTTATTATGATGACGAGTTTGTGGATAAATTCCTTGCAGAATTGAAAATCACAAATGAACTGCACCATATTCCCACCGAAACATGTGATAAAATTGAAAAAATTACAACGCAGTTAAAAAGAATATTAAAAAGAGAAAAGACTAATTTTACTATAGTCCATTCGGATATGAGCAAATCGAATATGATTTATAATAGCGGCACAATTTCGCCGATAGATTTTTCAATGTGCGGTTACGGTATTCCAGAAATGGACTTGGGCGACCTTGTTTTTATGATTGGAAACAGCGAATTAGAGCATTCTCTTTTCACAGGGTATGAATCTGTCAGCACTCATAAAATCAATAAAGATTATCTCAAGATATGCGAGGCATTTGGGGTAATCCAATATATACTCATACATCATAAGCAACTATACAGCGATGAAAGATTCCAAAATAAAATTGCTAAATGGAGTACGACAATTTTCGACCCTCTGCTTTAACAATTTATTTAAACACTTTTTTCGATAGATGATTTCCTGAGCGACAACGAGTTTGGCGGACTAAACGAAATTGAACACGGAATACTCAAAAGCTGGAGCAGTCATTTCATCAAAGGGCAGTTTATCGTGATGAAACATCTGAAGCCATATTCGGTTTTATGACTTTCGACGAACCGGCGAAGCTTTACGGCGTATGTGGTATCAGCAACCCTATCAAAGCGACGGCGCCTTACGAAGTCCCGTACATAGTTGACACAGTACTGCTGCCATTTAAGGACAAGATAATTTATGACGGTTTTATCGGCGTTTACCCAGTCTCATTCGGCAAAGGCATCAGAGACAGTATGAAAGAGATGTATGAGAAAGCGAAAGAGATGGTCGGAATAATAGAAAATATGGACGAATCGCCGGCGCCTGTAAAACCTTATGAAACGAAACCGGAGTCTGCGTTTAAAAAGCCCGCTCCGCCGGTCGTTGACACAAAAGGCGCGGACGTGCCGAAATCGATGTCGGCGCGATATATGGAAATCGCGGAAATACTTGGAAACGCTCATTTCCTGTGTAAATGACTGCAAAACATATGATATGCCCGACTGTGGTAATTCATATTACCGACCATACTGAGCATGTACCGATTACAGAATTAGGATTGAACAGGGTGCGAAAACTTATTGATATTGCGGAAGAGCAAGAGATTAATCTTGCTTTTTGGATTAATCTTCGAGCATATTGATTCACCCCGGCTTGGATTCTGCTATGACAGCGGGCATGAAAATTACAGACATCCTGATGCCGATTGTTTGTCGCGGTATGGTCGCAGATTATTTGCCGTTCATTTAGACGATAATTTCTGATTGGCGTAATCAGGAAAAGAAACAGCGAAATCAGCGGCGCAATATCAATATATAAATAAAACATATATAATACGGGGGAATTTTTATGTCACTGAGTATAAAAGAAAACTATCTTGAGGCTGTAAGATACGGGAATCCGGAATATGTCCCCATGACTTGCGACCCTGTTTGGTACGGCATATCGTTCGACGATATTCTGAAACTTGAGAACTGGACCGACCGGTTCGGAGTCAAGTGGGAGATGGGAATGGAAGGAGTAGTTCCGTTTCCCAAGGGCAATCCTCTCGCGGACATAGAACGGCAGCTTGAACAATATAAATTCCCGGACCCGGACGGGCTTATGATGAATCCCGATGTGCTTGACCGTCTTAAAACCGTTGACAGAAACAATGTTTTAGTAATAGGAAACATGACTTATTTATGCTTCGAGAGGGCGTGGGCACTCATGGGAATGGACAATTTTCTTGCGGCGATAATCGAGTTTCCCGACGAAGTACACTATATACTTCATGAACTCGCAAGATACGCAAAAGGAGTGTTTGACAGGTATTTGGAAATGGGCATTGACGCGGTTAGTTTTTCGGAAGACCTCGGAACTCAGAAGGCTTTGATGATGTCCCCGGCGCATTTCAGGGAATTTTTTATACCGGAGTACAAATACGCGTTTGAAAATGTGCTCAAAGCAAACAAGATGGTGAATTTCCACAGCTGCGGGTGCGTAACGGAAATAGCGGGTGATTTGGCAGATATAGGCATAACGATACTGAACCCGGTACAGGCGAGGGCAAACGATTTGCCGAAGATGAAAAAAGATGTGTACGGCAAAATGGCTCTTGAAGGCGGAATAGACACGCATCTCATAATGACCGGAACGCCTGACGATGTAAGAAAAGAAGTCATACGTGTAATGGAAATACTGAAGCTGGGCGGAGGATATGTTTGCGGTCCTGACCAGTATTTCCCGGACATGCCTTCCGAAAACATTCAGATGCTCTGGAAAACTGCCAAAGATACCGGGAAATACTAAATTACAACAGATATTATAAAAAGGGGAATACATATATGGAAATTATACAGGAAAAACGGGAGAAAACCAAACAGAGTTCCGGAGCCGACGAAAAAACGCCGTCGCTGCCGCAATATTTTTCATGGATAAACAATACAAACGAAGGTTCTACAGAAAAACAGACACTGATTAACCTCGACTATTTCAAATGGCTTCATGATTACTACGGAATGAAACTCAGGATTTACGCATTGGACGCAGGCAATCTGGACGGGGCTTCCGGAACTTACGAAAAACCTGACGGGGAAAAATTGCGAAAGCAGTACCCGAACGGATACACTCTGCTTACGGAAAAAGCCGGGGAATTCGGGTGTCATTTGGGAGTATGGGCAGGAGCGGACGGGTTCGGCAATACGCTGGGAGAAGAAAAAGACAGATATGATTTAATGGTCGGATTGTGTAAAAACTACGGATTCATGTTATTCAAATTCGACACAGTATGCGGTATTCTACGGAAAGAAAAGCGTGATATTTTCAAAAAGATGATTGACGAATGCAGACAATACAGCCCCGAACTGATTGTGTTGAATCACAGAAACGATTTCGGCGAGGCTGAAATCTGCGCGACGACGTTTCTGTGGGAGGGGCGCGAGAGCTATATAGATATATGGTTAGAAAACGACGTAACGGCAATGCACCACAGGGCTGGCGCATTGGGGCGCGGGCTTGTCCCCGGTATGCGGCGGCTCACAGAAGACCACGGCGTGTGCGTCTCATCATGCTTAGATTATTTTGAGGACGAGTTGATTTTGCAGGCTTTCGGTCGGTCGCTTATTTTGGCACCGGAACTGTACGGAAATCCGTGGTTTCTGCGCGACGACGAGCAGGCGCGGCTCGCACGGATATATAACCTTCACGCGAAATATGCGGACATACTTGTCAATGGAATCGAACTGCCGCAATCCTACGGAAAATATGCTGTATCGAGAGGAAATAGCAGAATCAGATTCATAACATTGAGGAATATATCTTGGGAAGATAAAAAGATAACGGTCGAATTAGACGAAACGATCGGCATATCCAAATCAGAATGTGAAAAAATAAAAGTCATCAGATATCACCCCGCCGAATTATATATCGGAACTTTCGCCTGCGGCGACAGCGTTGACGTTACCGTACCCGCATTCAGAGCAGTGCTCCTCGGAGTGTTCGAAAATAATGAATTCTGTAAAAACACTTTTGCGCTGACAGATTGCGAATATGAAGTCGTCAGGGAAAAAGACGGCTATCCTACAGAAATCAATATACTCAGAACTACCGGAAATCAGATAAAAATGCTTGGCGGAAATACAGATAATACAAGTAAATGCGGCAAAATTTTGATTGAAAACTGCCCGGTCATAGATGAAACGCACTCGTCGCCGGTTTTTCTCGGAAGAATGGAGAGCTGTCCGGTTCCCGAAAACGCTGAACAGTTATATGAAGCGTCAATGTTTAAAGTAAACAACGACTCATTGGAGAGTCAGGCAGTCCGTCGTTCGGGAGAAACAGAAATACCGCAGGTCAAAGCGGCGAGGGAGGCGTTCTTCTCGCAGGAAACATACATATACAGAGGCTGCGAATCCAAAACTATTTTCGACGGTAACCACGACGCATATTTCGACGCGAACACAAGATGCTATGAATCCCGCATAGACGGCGGCTGCTTGCGGGTCGATTT
The DNA here is from genome assembly GCA_009780985.1 of Oscillospiraceae bacterium. GTDB lineage: Bacteria > Bacillota > Clostridia > Oscillospirales > WRJC01 > WRJC01. The sequence continues at coordinate 27,951 of WQYZ01000010.1, forward strand.
CGGCGAGATATATGATGTGAGCAGGATTGAAATAGAATATTTCAGAATCAAAACTCCCGTGCGCGAAGTTCCCGAACAGTTCCTGCCCGAATCAGGCGAAGTAAGCGCAGAGTTGAAAACATGGCTCAAAACTCCGCTTTCTGCCAATATTACAATCATGGAATGTGAAGCTCCTATAGTGAAATTCTCAGTTCATACTATAGAATTTGCCGCAGGAACGAGAGAAAGAGCAATTTACTTGCCGCATTCCGCCAACGGTAAAAAAACGGCAAAAATCCGGTATTTCCGTTTGGACGAACCTATGGACAGAATTTATTCGGTTAAGATATTCGGCGACTCCGGCGATGAAATAGAAATAGACTGCTCCAGAGCCCACGCCAACAATATGATGGCTCCGTATAAGTCAAGGCAGATAAAATCCGCTTACAAGCTTGATATAAAACTGCCGGAGGCAATAACAGTCGAAGACGGCGACTATATAGCGGTTGCCATAAACGGAGAACATGGTAGTGAGTGTGCTTACTGTGCAACCATGGAGAAAAACAGTGGCAAACCCGTAGGATTTAACGACAGGGCTGTATCATATCCTGTAAATAACTGGGAGCATATAGTTTGTAAGAGCGACAGAAATTATACTTATTATCTGTCTCTTTCAAAAGAAGACGCCGGAAAAGAATATGTTTTCTATAATTTGATGACTAAGCAATCCGGTGATGTTGCAGTGGATTGCGATGTTTATTTTTGCAGAGCTAACAGAAACAGGAAAGGTATAGCATTAAATATTTACAGGCAAATACTATAGTAATCACCGAACAAATCCTATAAATCCTGTTATTCCATTATGTTAACGGTGGGGTTACGGGATTTTTAATTGCGAAAGCCTCGCAATATTGCGGGAAGGCAGAATAATATGGTGATTCAGCTTGAAGATTGTCTCACTTGTTGTCATTATAACTAAGAACTGAAGCTTTAGAAAAGGTCTCTTAAACATTAACAAAAAATATTGTAAACAATTAAAAAATATGTTGACAAATATCAATATACCAGCTATAATATCTATTGCAATATAAAAGTAATATTTAGACTATATATATAGTCTAAAAGCGGAGAATTAGAATGAAAAACTTGACTAAGGACTTGTATATCGAGGGAAAGAATGTGACGAAAATTGTAAAAGCTCTTTCTAACGAAAATCGTATTAATATTTTGAATATACTCAACGAAAAAGAATGTAATATCCAAGAACTGACTGCACAATTAAAATTAAGCAAGACCGCTGTAATTGCCCATATAAATGTTCTGGAAGAAGCAGGATTTATCACTACGCAATATATAAATGGTTCCGTTGGCAATCAAAAAGTATGCAGAAAAGTATATGACAGGCTCATATTTGATTTTATGCTTAATAAAAAAAACGATGAAGAAATCGAATATACAGAGACGCAAACTTCCGTGGGCAATTATTTTGATTTTAGAGCATATGCTCCATGCGGTTTGGCGAGTAAAGACGGGGTAATAAAAAAATGGGACGACCCGGTTGTATTTATTGACGCAGGACGATTGAAAGCGGCGCTGGTATGGACTACGCTTGGCTATTTTTCATATAAACTGCCTTTTAATCACCCTTTTTATTTACCGGGCAGCGTTCCTGAACCTGCGAAAGCGATAGAAATAATATTTGAATTATCAGCCCTTGGAGAGATTAATACTAACCTATCGTTTATTTATCCGCCAAATATACCTGAAGGCATAATCAACAGCGGCATATCCGACGTAACATTCTGGTTGAACGATATGGAAATCGGCACATATACTACATACGAATTCAGCAGAGAGAATTATCTGCTTACGACAAAAGAAAATAAGTGCGGGAAAAAGAAAGGACAATACACTCCTAAATGGTGGCGGGGTTCAAATTACGGGGAACTTATAAAAATTTATATAAATAACGAAGGTACATTTATAAACAATGAACTTGTTTCAGGCAATGCTATCAGCCAATATAATCTGAAAGAACCGTATGCTGATTTTAAAATAGGAATAAAAGAAGACGCCAGTCATATCGGCGGATTCGATATATACGGCGCAGATTTCGGCAATTACAATCATGATATTATAACGCGTATTTATTAATGGAAACCAAAACCGCGAACGGCGGTCTTATATAATTTATATATTTCGGAGGTAACCATGAAAGAACAGGCTGCTGCTATTTTATGTAAAAAATCAATTACAATTATAATAATATTGATTTTATCGGTACTATTCATAATATCATGCAAAAGTTCGGCAAGTAACTCTGTTTCAAATTTGGTGGATAATCAAGACGGAAACAGCGATGTTAATAATGAAACAGCGGAAACAACTACGGAAGACCCATTGGCAAAATACAACGATGGTCTCGGCGATTATAATTTTAACGGCGAGGAATTTAAAATCCAGATATTTGAAAACGAAAACGTCCACAATCATATAGACACAGCGGAAGAAACCGGCGATGTGTTTAACGACGCTTTGTACAAGCGCAACAGGGCAATCGAGCAAAGATTTAACGTTGTGATAAAAGAAGTTGTAACGGCGGATTTCAAAAACGATCAAACGAAAAAAGTTATATTGTCTGGGGACTCTACGGTTTTTGATATGTTTGACTCTCGCTGTACGGACGCCTTGACTAACTGGGAAGACGGTCTTGTTTTGTCTTATAAAGATATACCCAACATCGACCTATCAAAACCGTATTGGAATCAGAGCGCAAATAAATCCCTGACGCTTAACAATAATCAATATGTAGCTATCGGAAATTTTAATTTTGCCTCATATGAATTATCTCACGCGTTATTGTTCAATAAAGGACTGATACAGGATTTGGGACTTGATAATCCGTATAATCTTGTCAACGGCGGAACATGGACGTTTGACAAAATGGAAGAAATGATGAAATCAACCATAAAAGATTTAAACGGCGACGGAGTTATGGACGGGAATGACCGGTACGGTTATTTAGCGCACCCGAAAGAGGTTCTGCCGAGTTTTTGGATTGGAGCGGGGGTGTTGTCTGTAGAAAAAGATGCCCAGGATATACCGTATATTGCTATGGGAAATCAAAAATTCTTAGATGTGTGGGATAGAACGTTCAGTATGCTGTGGGATAGCGGGGCATATTATCTCGGAAAAGAAAAAACGCCTGATGTACCGCAATATGTAATTGATATGTTTTCGAATAATCAATCGCTGTTTATGGACACAACTTTCTTTGTTATACAGAAAATAAGAAGCTCCGATACGGATTTCGGCATAATCCCATATCCCAAATATGACGAAACGCAGGCAAATTATGTGTCGAGAATCGAATATTATATGGCGATGCAGGTTCCTATAACAAATGCAGACCCTGCGTGTGCGGGGGTTATGCTTGAAGCCCTTAACAGCGAATCCGCAAAGACTATTATGCCCGCATATTACGATATCGCATTGAAGACAAAATACGCCCGCGACGACGAATCTTCACAGATGCTCGATTTGATTATGAACTCTCTCGTTGTAGATATAGGCGACACAACTTTATGCGACCAAATACGCAGCGGAATCGCGGAGCCAATGTTCACAACAGATAAACGCGACCTCGTGTCAAAATTAGAAAGCACAAAAAATATAATCCAAAAATTTATAGATAAAATCCCGGGATAAATAATTATGAAAGGAAAATCATGATATGCGGACAGGCAAAGAAATTATGAAAGATGTATTGTCGTTTAAAGAGTGTGAACCAACACCGTACTGGCTGATGGGATTGGAGTATGCAAACTGGGGCATGTCGCCGAAACTTGACGAATATTATAAAAGCGATTCATGGCGAAAACGTTTTAATTCCTGTATAAACGGCGGTCATGTAGGATATTACAACGACGTGCCGCAAAATGGGTTTGTGCGCGACACTTTCGGCGTTCTGCTGCAGCTTGGAAATATTACGCATATTGCGGATACCGTTCTTAAAGAACCTGATTTATCAGGTTTCCGCTTTCCCAATCCGCGTGAAATGGCGGACTGGGACGGGCTGAACCGTCAAATAGAAGCTCACAGGGATTGTTTTCAGGCGTGGGGGCTTGCGTTGGGATTGTTTGAAAGAGGCTGGCATCTGCGCGGAATGGAAAATCTGCTTGCCGACATGGTTGAAGAAGAACAGTTTGTTCATGATTTGCTTGACGGAATAACTAAAGTGCAGCTTGAATTTATTGACAAACTTTATGAGTGCTCGCCTATTGACGCCATATTCGGAGGCGACGATATATGCGACCAGCGAAGCGTAATCATGGGAATCGAACGATGGCGCACTTTTTTCAAGCCGCGGCTGAAACAAGTAGTCGCTCACGCGCATAAATACGGGTTGCCGTATATCATGCACTCCTGCGGCAATGTGCTGCCAATCGTTGACGATTTGATTGAAATAGGCGTTGATGTGCTGGAATCATTGCAGCCGGAAGCCATGGACTTGACCGCGCTCAAACAAAAAGCGAAAGGCAGACTCGCCTTAATCGGGGGAATGGGCGTACAAAAAATGATGTTTTTCGGAACGCCCGATGAAATACGGTCCGAAACGCGCCGTTTAAAATCAGTATTAGGCGACGGCGGCGGATATGTGCTTGCAACATCAAAAAACTTGGAAACCGAACCCGTCGAAAATGCGGCGGCGTTTATTGAAACGATTCTGGAATAAAAAAACGAAAAGAGGTAGATTGTGACTTCAAGAGAGAGAGTAAGAAAAACAATAAACCATGAAATACCGGATTATGTCCCGAACGGATTGGGCGGCTGTGAAACCGAAGGGCTTCATGTGTTAGCTTATTACAGTTTTCAGGAAGCGATAGGTTTGCCGCCTGTCCCGCCTAAAATATGCACTTTTATGACTAACGCCGTATTTGAACCTGACGTAATAAAAAAAATGAAAGGCGATATTGTTCTGCTCGCTTCGCCCCGTATGTGTAAGTCTTTATATAGAAAAACAAAATATGCAAAAATTGAAGACCTATGGAAAGAACAAGTATTATGGGATAAAAAATTCATGATACCCGCAGCAGATAAATTTACGAATAAAGACGGCGGCAGCATTATCTGGGAAACCGCCGATAACGCCGTATGTCCTAACGGAGGATATTTTTTCGACTGGGTCGGCGACGCAAATGCAAACAGCGGATTTTATGATGATATTTACGGGCTTAACGAACTCCCTCTCCTGACGATTATAACCCAAGCCCAGATTTGCCTGAAGAACTGCTCAGGAGTTTGGAAGATTCCGCGAGATTGCTTTATGAAGAAACAGATTTGTCGATATGTTTAGGCGAAACCGTGACGGATTTGCAGATTCAGCCGGGCGGTATGATGAAACACCTGATTATGATGAAAGAAAATCCTGAAATAATGCGTGAATTTTTAAATAAATCGGTAGATTCGGCGTTATCTCAATTAAAGCAGCTTAATCAGGCTGTTGGAAAATATGTCGATATTTTATCTATCGCCCACGATTTCGGAGACAACAGAGATGTGCTAATTGGAAGTGATTTGTGGCGTGAAATATACAAAAAGCCTTATTATGATTTATTTCAGGGGTGGAAAAAAATAACTGATATGAAAATAAATCTGCACTCATGCGGTTCTATACACAGCATTTTAGGAGATTTGATAGACTGCGGGGTGGATATAATCAATCCTGTTCAGACGTCTGCAAAAAATATGTCTGCTCAAAAAATAAAAGTGGATTTCGGAGATAAAATTGTTTTCTGGGGCGGAGCTTACGATTCGCAGATGTTCAGCATATATAAATCCTATGACGAAGTATATAAGAAAGTCTCAGATAATATAAATATATTAAAACAGAACGGAGGATTTATCTTTTCGGGAGTGCATAATCTTCCTCCCGATATACCGACGCATCATATCAGAGCCATGCTTGACGCATGGGACGGCAATAAATTGATATAAAATACTGGGATTGGCAAATAATACTAATCCCATTTTTCTGTGCAGGTAAACAGATGGTTTTATTCATATTTCCTGATATCGCCGAATACCCGATAGTATTATTCATTTGACGGATTTTGCGCAGGTCTGTAATCGTTTCTATTAAACTGTTCTGCCGTTCAACGGCTGAATCGCGCAGTTGTGCATATCCATTATTTATAACGACGGACTGCATGCAGGCAAATAACGCTATGAAGAATGCTTGAAAATGGAAATGCCTGAAGCTTTTTATATTAAAGGACGTTATTTAGAAGCGAATGGATTAATTGATGAGGCAATTGAACTATAGACTATTTAGAAAAAATTAATATTATAAACCAAGATACTATATTGGTGCCACAATAGCATTGTTAGAGAAATTGGGTTATACTGTAATTCGCATATGGGAATGCGAGATAAAGAAAAATAAAATTGACGAGAAGATAAAATCGGAAATATATTGTAACGATTTATATTATCCCCCAACGAAGCTGATGGATATGGGTTTATGGAAAATAGGATATAGCGACGATTACGAAAACAGGGAGTAGTAAAATAAAATGAAAATACTGACATATAGATTGGGCGAATATGCTACTGAAAGAAAACGATATTCTGACATTCGGCGATATATCGCTCAGGGTAATTCACACGCCGGGACATACGAAAGGCTCGTGCTGTTTTATCTGCGAGAGCGAACGGGTCATGTTCAGCGGAGACACATTATTCAAGGGCAATGTCGGTCGTAATGATTTATACGGCGGTAACTATAATGCGCTGATGGAATCGTTACAGAAGCTAAAATCCATCAAGGAAAACTACAGAATATATCCGGGACACGGCGGCACTACTACACTCGACAACGAGATAGTCGCGAATCCTTATTTCAGGCGATAATTGGAGGAAATCAGAATGATAAAAATAGATGTAACCAGCAAAATAGGCGGATTCAAGCCCGTAAACGGCATAGACAACGGACCGGTATGCTTCGGTTCGCTGATTGACAGCTCAAAATACTACAGGCAAGCGGGATTCCCGTACTGCCGTCTGCACGACACAAATTATCCCCACCCTCGCGAGGTCGATATACCTACGATTTTCAAAGACTTCTCGGCTGATGAAAACGAACCGAAAAATTATGATTTCAGGGCGACGGATATTTACCTGAAGCAGATTTTGGACGCGGGAGCAAAAATCATATACCGTCTGGGAGTTTCGATAGAGCACCCCAAGCTGAAATATTACGTAAATCCACCGGTTGATTTCGACAAGTGGGCGCGAGTATGCCTGAACATAGCTCGGCACTACAACGAGGGTTGGGCGAATGGTTTTCACATGGGTATAGAATACTGGGAAGTGTGGAACGAACCCAATTTAGGCTATGAAAAACGCGAAGAAGATACGATGTGGTCGGGGACGCCGCAACAGTATTACGACTTATACGCGGCGACGTCAAGGCTGTTCAAAAAAGAGATGCCGTATGTGAATATCGGCGGATATGCGTCTGCTTACTCACAATCCGATTTTTTCCCAGCGTTTTTGCAGTATGTGAAAGCTAACAGCCTGCCGCTCAACTTTTTTTCGTGGCATATATATACTAAATCGATAGACGATATAGTATCAAGAGCACATTTTGTCCGTGAAAACCTCGATAAGTTCGGGTTTACAGATACAATGACGATACTCGACGAGTGGAACTGTATAGAATGGGGCAATTTGTGGGGCGGAATATTCAGTCCAGACGGTGCGAAAGCGAGATATGAGTCGTTTACGGAAACATCAGGCGAAGTCGGCGCGAGTTTTGCAGCTTCCGCACTTATCGAAATGCTTGATTTGCCTATTGACATAGCGACATTCTATGACGGTTCGCCGACGAATATCTTCGGCACGATTTTCGATAGGTACGGCGTTCCGACGAAACAGTATTACGCTTTCGATGCGTTCAACAAAGTGAAGCAGACCGGCGAGCGGGTGCAGACAGAGTGCGACGTCGGCGATGTTTACGTTGCAGCGGCGGCTTCACATAACAATGAAAAGATATGTATTCTGATTGCCAACAATAACAATCAGAACGGATTTTATCAGTATGACATTGAGGGACTGCAAGAGAATGCGGAATATTTATACGAAGTGTATCTGACCGACAAATACCGCGTATTCGATAAAGTTGACGAAAAAATCTGCACTTCTTCAGATATTCCTAAATCTGTTTATTTATACCAGCATAGTTTTGCGCTTGTTTGTTTCACTAAAAAATGATAAATCTAAGAAAGAGGCGATAGCAATGAAAATTGATAATAATCCCACTGAGATGGAAGCAATGGACGCTTTTCGCCGTCGCCCGGCGAAAAGGGAAATAAAATGCAGGACAAGTTTCTGGAAGAATTCCATGAAAGCCTGAACCGCGGGGAGGATTTTTGCACCTGTACAGCTGACTGCAAACATCACGGTCGGTGTATGGATTGTGTGACGATTCACCGCGGTCACGACGACCATCTGCCATACTGTATGCAAGCCATGCTGAACCGGCGTCTCGAAAAACTCTTGGAGCTTTCCGAGCATACATATGTAAACCATATAAAAACAGGAGGGTCATTATGAAAATAAATACAGTAACCGGTCCTATAAACAGCGCCGAATTGGGTCAGACGCTCATACACGAGCATATTTCGTGCGCCGACTGGTCTATGCGGACGAATTTTGGCAAACGCTTTTTCGAATCCGATAAAATGGCGGAGATAGTCTCCGCTATGATTTCCAAGGTGAAACGCGAATGCGGCGTTACGACAGTCGTGGACGGCACGCCGATTAATCTGGGGCGCGATGTGAATCTAGTCCGTCAGGTAGCCGAGCGCACCGGCGTAAATTTTATCGTGTCCAGCGGATTCTATTATCAGGAGGAGCCTTGGCTTTTGTTCCGCCCTGAAGATGAAATTTTTGGTCTGCTGCTGAACGAGTGTGTGAACGGAATTGCAGATACGGGCATATTGCCCGGAATTATGAAGTGCGCAGTGGGCGACGCGGGTATAACGCCGTTGATAAGCAAAATATTGAGTGCAGTGGCGCGTGTTGCCGCCGAAACCGGTTTGCCCATATTTTGCCACCATACTGTATCAAGCAGGAACGGTGAAGAAATCCTTGACATATTTGAGAAGCAGGGCGTCGCGCTCAATCGCGTTATTATGGGACACAGCGGCGACACGGATGACCTCTCATGTCTGGAAGAGATGCTGAAACGCGGGTGCTATCTCGGAATGGATCGCTTCGGTTATTGTGATATGACCCTTAGCTTAAAACGGCGAGCGGCAACGATTGCGGCACTTTGCGAGAAGGGGTATGACGGCATGATGTTGTTATCCCATGATTTAGTGGCATATGGGGGATTCGCCGGAAGTTGGGACGATTATAAGGATTCAAAGCCGGAGGAAAAGTATCCTGACTTCACATTCATTCACAAATCGGTGCGACCCGAGCTGATAGCCGCAGGAGTAACACAGGAACAGTTCGTTCAAATGATGGAAGCAAATCCTCGGAGTTTCTTCGAGGGGAAGTAAGGATAAATTTAATTGGATATACAAATAACAATGATGAAAGAGAGGCATAAAATATGAGCGAAAATAATACTGGTAATGTAGGTTTGAAAATATTACAGCCAAAAGTTGACGTGGCGTTCAAACGTCTATTCGGCGATGAACGGAATATCGGAATAATAACAGACTTCGTAAACTCTGTCTTAACTCTGTCAGAAGATGAATACAAAATGGTCACTATTGAAGATGTGCGTTTAGAAGGGGAAATATCAGCCGACAGATTGGGCGTAGTGTATGTGAAGCTCACGTTAAGGAGCGGAAAAGTCATATTCGTCGAAATGTGGATGATGAAGCGGGTAGATGCGCCTGAAAAGGCAGTATTGTACTACCACTCCCAACTTGTATCACAGTTGGAGTCAGGCGACGATTATTATAAATTGAAAAAGATAATAAGCATAGCAATATCGGCAGACTTCGAGATAACAAAAGGCAGTCCGGAATATCATAATACATTTCAATGGATGAGCGACGACGGCGTAAAATTGTCAGACGCAATTCCAGATATGACAGAAACAGAGATACACACATTAGAATTGCACAAATTACCAGAACAGAGCGACGGCACGGCTATATACGACTGGCTGAGATTCCTGAAAATGGAGCGCGAGGAAGAATTCGATATATTAGCCGACAGAAGCAAGGCAATCAAAGAGGCGGTAGATGAGTTGAAACGATTGAGCCAAGAAAAGTAAAACACTGAATAATCCGATTATCAACGCGATTAAGTTTGATTTGGGGATAAACACAACTACAAAGGAGCGAAGAGGATATGGGTCAAATATTTCATGCCTGCGCCTACGATACGGAGGAGAGAACGTGCTGCATGGTTGACGCCGATAAATTTCACGCAAACTGCTATTCATACAGCGGCGCAGTTATGACGATGCACTATCCCCTGCGCCAAAAACCGTATAGGGTTATGTGGAGCGGAAATTATGTTGAATTAGACCATGATCTCAAATATTTCTCGAGATTTGAGGATTTACTCGGCTTATCGACATATCATTACGATTTTGATAAATACAAGGACATAGAAAATAAAAAGATTCGTAATGAAATAAAATTTATAGAAGCGAGCAGTAGAATGTGGGAAAGAATCAATGTCGAAATTGACGAACTAAAGAAATATTTTAATCTGACTTACCCTCAATCCATCAAGTATTCGGGTTATTTGGTAAACCACACACAGGAACTTGCGATAAATTTGGCGGATTATTACGAGAAGTCCAAAGGCGTAAAACGAAGCGGACTAATAAGAAACGGTAGCAGAATACCTGGAAGGGTCGGCATAAGTTATTACGACGGCAAGGGCGTATTGAAAAGCAGTATGACAATGGCGATAGACCCAATACCCGTGCTGACCGAGACGGGCGGCGGTACAGGTATGGCGTTATATAACGGAATTTCGGCAGATACGACTGAGAAACTTTCCCAGAATTGGCGCGGAGATTTGCTGGAAATCGTAAATAAGCCGCCTAAGAATTACGAGATGGTGGAGTGTTGTTTCGCCACGCTATGGGAAAGAGCGATATATTGTCACCATACATTCGGCGTCAATCAAAATAATTTATTGATAAAAGATAACAACGGCAGTTTGTTTGAATCGGTCGAACTTGATTTATTTGGAAACCGCGAAAGTCCGGTCCACATTAAGGTTGAGGCAGAGGGAAATGAAACGATATTTAAGTTTGCCGGCAGATACGGCGAGGTAAGTTTTAGTTTTGATAATGAAAAATAAAAACAAGAAGGAGATAAATAGTATGCAAGCGATAAACGCAGTTTATGAAAACGGTAATATTAAGTGGACTGAAAAACCGCCGATGGTTAGCGCAAAAGTGATTGTCGTATTCACAGAAGAAGCTGTTACAAAAGAAAATATGTCAAACGAGGAAGCTCTGCGGATATTAGCTAAATTTAAAGGCTGCATCAAATCCAGCACATACGGGTCGCGGAAAAACAAGTCGGTCGTCATTTTATTTTCGCTTTTGAGGAGAGCCAAATCATTTGTAATAGTTTGTTCGGGCAGCCTTGATATCGCAGTCCGTTCATAAAGCATAGATGAAATACGCTCTTTAAGCGTTTTAACATTCAGAATTCGCGAAGATATAAAATCTATGATTTTGAATTTATGATTTTATAAATCTTCGTGAATTTTTGTATGTTTTGGATATTGTTTGCGTTTAACTTAACATAAAAGAGGTTGTATTTTGTGAATATATAAACAATAATTTGGAGATAGGCTTGGGGATTTTGTTTATTATATACTATATACATACCAATCGCGAGTATAAAATAATATAAAAAACAAAAAACTGCCGCCGTGAAAGGCGGGAAAGATTTAAGGAGGAAATTTGTTTATGTAAACTGCAATATTTAAAAAGCTCATAGCAAAAACGGTTCAACAGAGATAACTCTTTTAAACAGTTATCTGAATAGCCTGAATACCGGTATCCATATTTTAACAGTACGTTTTCTCAACGGAGCAACTGTATCATCAAGTTTTGAGATTAAAGCAGCAAGCGACGGTATTTATATTCCTCCCCATGGCGGCGGATATATAAACAATCCTGCTCCGACAACGCCTGAAGTAACAACAGGAGAGAGTATCATTCCGACAAGGAACCCCGTAGCTGCGATAACGACAACAGCGGAAACAACTGCGGCAACCGAAGCCGCAACAGTTCCGGAAACGACAACAGCGCCGCCAGTCATTGAAGAAACAGTGCCTCCTACAACACCTCCGACAACGGTTGAAAGCACAACTGTAGGGATTGTAGTTCCAACAGCGACTGTCGTAACTACTGTTCCTGAAACAGCACCTGAAACAATTACTGCGGCAACCGAACCTACAGGAAATTCAACTGATACAGGCACACCGGGAGATTTATCAGATGACAAAATAAATCCGCAAACCGGCGATAATATTATATGGATATTCGCAATATTCGCTCTTGCGGGGATTGGTGCGACAATAATTATCAAAAAAAGACTTACCACTAATTAGCCGACGCTTCGTCTGAAAGCAAGATTGCAGGTTCAAGTCCTGAAACCCGTAAACAGCAAGCTTGAGTGAAATGGATGGCACGAAGCGTAACGAGTGATGGGGGTTGTGTAGTTTGATTTTGAACCGGGGACGACAACTCCCGCCGCCTGCTACAGATTTTTTGACGATGGTAAAAGCCGCTTAAGCCGTGCGTGCGGAAAATTGAAAAAATATATTTTAGAAAATAATAAAAACAGATAACTTTTTTGATTATAATTAAACTTTGAATATGGCTATTATATAAAAGGAGTATGAATTATGAATAATTTTTATATAAATTCGAATAACGTAATAAAAAAAGTAAAAATTATTTTGTCGGTGTTTTTACTGCTTTTCCTAGTATATGTTCTTCATTCAATTGTTTCAGCGGATAATCAGGACAGTGGCGAAAGCATATTCAGGAATGATAAAGTACAGATAGACTGTACTGACACAAACACTACAGGAGGCATCATAATAAACGTTGTTTCAAAATTGGATAAGCGCATTAAAGTTACAATTGAAAAAGGCGATATCAAATATACATATGATTTAAAAAATGACACTACAGTCGAAGTATATCCGGTTCAATTAGGAAATGGGGAATACACAATCAAAGTCTGGATACACGCCATAGAAGATAAATACGCCTTAATTCTGTCAGCAAAATATACTGTAAAATTGACCGATCGGAATGCCCCATTCCTTAATCCAAGCCAGTATGTAAATTTCAATAAAGATGCCGAAGTAGTCAAAATATCGGCTGACCTGACAAAGAACTGTATAAACGACATAGAAAAAGTTCAGGCAATATATAATTTTGTGATAGACAGTTTAGTATATGACGTGCACAAAGCCGAAACTGTGCAAAGCGGTTATTTACCGTCAGTCGACGCGATAATTGGCAGCGGCAAAGGGATATGTTTCGATTATGCCGCAGTATTTGCCGCAATGCTCCGTTCGCAGGGGATACCTGCAAAACTCGTGACAGGGTATGTAAAGCCAAATAATGAATATCATGCGTGGAACGAGTTTTATATTAAGGACCAGGGATGGTTCAAGATAAACGACATGAAATTCAATGGTGAAAAATTTGAACGAATTGATCCGACGTTTGATTCCTCCTCTAAATCAAGCAAGAACGTGATGCAATATATCGGCGACGGATCAAATTACACGAAGTTTCTGGAGTTTTGAACTACCGCCGATGTTAATTAAGGAGAGTGTACATATATGAAAAGAATTTTAATAAAAATATTTATGTTTTTTATGATTGTTGCTGTGACGTTTACATTATTACAGTTCAATCTTGCGGCAGCATGGGAGGGTCTTAGCGATTCTGTCTACGACGATTCTGATGAAATCGGGGAAACTACGGCAAATCCGGATATAGAAACAACAGACCATGTCGATACTGACGAGTCGGAGATTATTGACAATTCATCTACCGAAGAAACTGATGAAACTGCAGAAGATTCAAATACAGAAGCGGCGGGACCCATGAACATGGAAATAATGCCGCTGCTTGCGGCTCCGGATTTGGTGACACAGATTAACATGGCATACGGTTTACTCAGCGCGTATTCTCCCGGTCTTACAGCCTCATTCTCTCCTACCGACATCAATGTGATAAACGTTACGGGAACAGTCACAGACTTAAAAGCGTCGTGCAATTTGAATATTGACCCGAATGTGACCGTAAACTGGGACGCAAATTTTTCGGGAACGTTAAACGGTGCGTATATTATAAATCTGACGGGCGCAGGTACATTTAACCTGAACTCTGACGGTTTAATCAGCAATACCGGCACAAGCGGCGCAGTCAATGTGATAGGCGCCGGGGCGACGATAACTATAAACGGCGGCGCGCTTTCTTCAGATACAAACGGCACTACTCTGAATATCGCCTCAAACGGTATTACAGCGAATATTATTTCAGGGGGCATGGTGGCAAACGCCGGAACAACAAGCTCGGCTGTCAGCGTGGTCGCAAACGTTACAGATGTCAAAATAAATATTGATGGCGGCAGAGTCAGTTCAACCCCGGGCGGATATGCAATAAACGACGGCGGTGCGAATAAGTGCGGTAACAACACTGAAATCAATATTACCGGCGGTAGTACAGTTGAGTCGGGCAGCGCCTGCGCCGTTCAGTCTACCGGTTCGGGTACAGTTGTTACAGTCACGGACAGCACAGTCACAAATTCCGCCGGAAGCAATACAAATTCCACAATCTATATGAACGGCGGAACTGGCGATAACGTCATAATCAACGGCTCAAGCACTATTCAGACGACAAATCCGTCGAATACCAGTTATGTAATACAGACGACCGGAAATGTGCTGGTAGAAGATAACGCGCAGGTTATCGCCATAGCGGGACGCGCAATCAGCCTTGTGGGCATGGACTCAACAGCGACAATTACAGGCGGAAAAGTTTATTCAAATACTGGTATTGCAATAACCACTGCTACCACTACCGCCGCCACCGTACAAAACGCCAAGGTAGTTGTGACAGGCGGCTGGGTTTACACAAATTCAGGCGCGGAGGCAATACAGACGACAGGCTCAAACGGTTCCGTAGAAGTATCGGGCGGTTGGGTCACAGCGACAACAGGTCTTGCCGTTAAGTCGGCATCCGCAGTTTATATAAGCGGCGGGTTCGTGTTTGCTTACGGTGCAGGAATCGGAAATGTTGTGACTGCTCCCAACTCAAACTTCGCAGGCGACGGGGTGATTGCCGCATGGACAAATCCCAGTTTAAACCACACATATATTCAGGGAACTGCCGACGACTTGGTTATTTCCCCCGCAGACTCCGCACACTGGCACAACAGCGGCACAACGGGCGGCATATATTATGAAAAGAATTCAAACATAGGTTTTTTTCCTCTTGCCGATGTTACAGTCGAGCTGACCGATATGAACGTACAAGGCTTGATTTTTGATATTGACAGCGGGAAATTCTACCTGGGCGCAATTAATATAAACTCTGTATACAATAGTCAGCCCGGAGAATGGACATGGGACGGCGCAACGGGAATTCTTACGCTCAACGAATTTAACTGGGCGACTTCCGCGCCGGTTGCGCTGACAATTACCGGCGGCACAGATATAAATATAGAACTTGTTAATGTCAATACATTCGTTTCGACCGGCTCCGGCATAAATGCCGCCGGAATAGACAGCCATACAGCAAACATTACAATTACGGGCGCAGGTACGCTTAACGCAAGCGCATCATCCGGCATAGGGATAAACTGTTCAGGCTGCTCGCTCTCTATAAACAGCGGCACTGTCAACGCCGCGGCGGGCGGCGGGATAAACTGCTATGGAATCACCGCCGCCGTCTTAACAATTTCGGAAGGTGACGGGACTCTTACGGCGAGCGGCAATTCCAGAGCCGTAAACAATACCTCTTTTTATCTGCCGGGTGGATACGCATATTGTACAGGCGCAAAAACAGACGGCAGCGACGCAGGTTCATTCAATGTACCCGGCGACGCGTCATATTTCTATAATGCGAACAATTGTTATGTTAAAATACAAGCCCGTAAACGCCATGTGTTAACTGTAAAGGGAGCAGTTGCTGGCGATTATTTCGCTGGTGAAACTATAGAAATAACTGCGGACGCACCAGCACTCGGTCCGTTCACGCCGATTGGAAAACCGTATTATTCATATCCTAATGAACAAACGGCGTTTAAATTGTGGAGCGGCGGCGATGGGGGAACATTTACAAATATAAATTCCGCGGCGACGGCATTTAAAATGCCTGACAACGACGCGAATATTGATGTTATTACCCAAACCGCTTACAGATTACGGGTTGAGGGCGGCTTTATCTCCTGGGAGCAAAACGCAAATTATCAGGACGGATATTACTTAGCGGACGCCGAAATACCTGTCAGGACGCACTCCTCGCCCGTAGCCGGATATATTTTCAAAGGCTGGACAGTCGTTATCGGCGGCGGTAATACATTAATAGAAAATCCCGGCTCCATATATGCAGTATTCACTATGCCCGCTCAAACTGCGCAAGTTGAAGCTCCTTGGGTTCCTGATAATTTACCAGACAACCAATACGTCCTCACTGTAGAAAACGGCAGGGGCAACCTGACAAACGGCTCCCTAAATGCCGTTAAAGCGGGTACATGGGCAAATATTTCAGCTGACGCTCCGCTTCCCGGACAGGAATTTGACTGCTGGAAAATCACTTCTTCCGATGCGGTTGCTCCAGCGTATCCGGGTATGTTTTTACACGTTAACGATGCGGATACTCAATTCATAATGGCGGAAGGAGATATAACCATTACGGCGACATACAGGGATATTGATTATGTGCTTATTGTTGAACACGGCACAGGCTCGGGAGTATATACGACAGGGACGTCAATCGGCATTGAAGCTGACCAGCCGCCGACAGGTCAATTATTTGACAAGTGGGTAACAAACAGCGGCGGCGCATTCGCAAACGACAGCGACACTACGACTACATATGCTATGCCAGCAGAAAACGCGACTGTTACAGCCGTTTACAAAGACATACCTTCCGGCGACGGCGGTAATTATATCCCGCCCTCAGGCGGAGGAATCATCGACAACCATGTCCCGCCGGCGACCGACATTACGAGCGAAAGCGATGACAGTGCGCAGATTATCCCCACTAAAGAAGATAAAGAGGAAAGCGATGTATCTGCTTTTCCGAACGCAGAAAAACACATAGCGTATGTCCAAGGTATCGGCAATAATTTATTCGCGCCCGATAAAAATATGACCCGCGCAGAAACCGCGCAGATGATTTACAATCTGCTCCTGGATAAAAACGTGGAGACAACAAACAGATTTACCGACGTGCCGGATAATGAATGGTATGCAAAATTGGTAAACGCATTGGCGTCGTTAGGTATTGTCGAAGGTTTCCAAGATGATTGTTTCTATCCTAACGCCAATATCACACGTGCTGAATTTGCCGCGATTATTGTGCGATTCACAAATGCAGTTTACGATAACAAAAATATCGTTCGATTTAACGACGTGCTTGCAACGCATTGGGCGTTCAGCTATATAAATGCTGCGACATATTACGGTTGGATAAAAGGTTACGGCAATGGGCTATTTAAACCTGACTGTAATATCAGCCGTGCGGAAGCTGTAACTGTAATGAACAGGGTGATTAAACGCTCTCCCGATAAATCATACATTGACAGTCACCCTGAACTTGTCCGGTTTTCGGATGTGCATGAAACATACTGGGCATATTACGATATTATGGAAGCATACTGTTCGCATGATTATATAATACATAATAACTCCGAAGAATGGCAATAAAACAGTAGCATGCCCTTTGTCGAGACGTTATTTTGAAAAAAAAGTAACACTTGCAGATTCTGCTTTGATAAATTACTCCGGACGCAGAACGCCAATCACTATAGTGTGCTCCATCTGCGAAAATCGGAACTGTTATATTGAGTGCCTCTGTCGGAATGAAACATCATATTTTTCGGCATATGTCTCGAATTGTACGCATAATGAACTTCTGTTTGTTCCGTTACACGGAACTGCGCGAAGTTCATTACATCAGAGTGTCGGAAACCAGCTTAGAATCAGCCTTTTTGCTGGTTTTCCAAGCAATAAGTTTTCGAGCGAAAAGGTCGATGATAACACAGACATAGTGCCATTTGCCGCCAATCTTGACGTAAGTGATGTCACTTACCCGGACTTCGTTGGGTTTCTGTACATTAAACTGTTGTTTTAATAAGTTCTGCATATTTTCATCAGTTTTGGTTGGTTTTTTGCGGGTTTTAGGCTTGACCATCGATATTTTTGCCAAATTCAGGTAGTTTTTGATTGATTTTATGCATTCCGAACCGTTTCTTTGACGCAGTATATATTTCTAATATCGCCGTTCTGATTTTCTGGTTCTCTTGATCTCGTTTGCTCTCCTTCGAACGGCAATGTTTGTAATATGTGCTTCGATTTACTCTCAAAACCCTGCATAATACCACGATTTTATACTGATTGCTGAGTTGATGCACAGTTTTTAATCTCACTTTGAGTTCTGCATGAACCAAATTCGCATAGCGAATTTATGCAGCCGCTTTTTTTAGA
>WQYZ01000011.1 GCA_009780985.1 Oscillospiraceae bacterium
ACGAAATCAACTTTAAATCCTTCATCAATAGTTATAGTGTTTATCGCATTTTTTTGCAATATCGGCATAACGAGCGAAAGCACGGACGTCAGTATTACCATTACTATAAGCCCGATAAGCGCAAACCGTTGCGCGCCTAAATATGAAAATATGCGTTTTAAGGTTTTCCACATATTTTTGGGTCTTTCTATCCGCTGTCCCATAATGCCTCTGGGAGGTCCGCCGAACGGTCTGATTGGGGGCGGTTCTGCCTGTTGCTGGCTGCTATTTTTATTGTTTGTGCTATCATTTTTGTTCATGCAAAAACGCCCCCTGTCCCATTTGAGATTCGTAAATATCCCGGTATATTTCGCTGTTCGCCAAAAGATCGTCATGTGTTCCAGCGGCGGCGATTGCGCCGTTGTCTATGACATATATCCTGTCGGTATTGATAACCGACGAAATACGCTGGGCGATTGTTATTCGCGTCCCGTCTGTATAACCCGCATTTATCGCTTCATTCAGCCTGCTTTCAGTGCCGAGGTCCAGCGCGGATGTGCTGTCGTCCATGATAAGTATCTTCGGCTGTTTCAGCAGTGCGCGGGCAATACAGGCGCGCTGTTTCTGACCTCCGGAGAGTGTAAGCCCTCTTTGCCCAAGCGCAGATTCGTACCCGTCCGTCATTGAAGAAATGTATTCGTCAGCTTGCGCCGCAGTCGCCGCATGTATAACTTCTTCATCAGATGCTTCGGTATTGCCCCAACGTATATTTTCCGCTATAGTACCGCTGAACAGCACCGATTCCTGCAATACAAACCCGATTTGCGAACGGAGAACGGACAGATTGTAATCCCTCACGTCTATTCCGTCAATCAAAACTTTTCCTCCGGTCGCGTCGTAAAAACGCGGTATAAGATTGACGAGCGAGCTTTTCCCCGCTCCTGTGGAACCTAACAATCCGATATGTTCGCCCGCGTTTATTTTAAACGATATATTTTTAAGCACAGATTCGCCGGAACCCTGAGGATAAGCGAACGATACACTTTCAAATACAATGTCCCCGTGTTTTATTTCATCAGTTACATTGCCGTCTTTTATTGATGGCTGGGTTTCCAAAACTTCGCGTACCCTATTCGCCGACGCTTTAGCGCGCGGTATTGATGTAAAGACATTGCTCATCATCATAAAATTCATAAGTATCTGCGTCATGTATGTAATTGCCGCCATAACATCGCCAACGCGTATTTCCGCCGCCTGCACCTGATAGCCTCCCAAATATATGACGGCAATCACTACGGAGTTCATAACCAGCATCATAATAGGATTGACGACAGCCATTATATTCATGGCGTACAGCGCGGTTTTTGTCAAATCCCCGTTTGCCTCGTTAAACCGGTCCTTTTCATAATCCCCGCGCACAAACGCCTTGATTACACGCACACCGGATAGATTTTCCTGAAGAATTGAGTTCAGTCTGTCGAGCTTTTTCTGCATGACAAGAAATATCGGCGACGTTTTCGTATAAATGACCGCCACCAGAACGGTTATTATAGGAATGCAGATTATTAAAATAATCCCGTATTTTATGCTTATCGACAGAGCCATGACGATTCCGCCTACGCACAAAAGCGGCGTCCTTACGAACATTCTGAGAGCCATTCCAACCATATTCTGAAGTTGTGTAACGTCGTTTGTCAGCCGCGTGACAAGCGAACCGGTTGAGAATTTATCGATTTCATTGAACGAAAAACTCTCGACTTTTCTGAATAAATCGCCCCGTAAATCCGCGCTGTAATTCATCGCGGCGAGCATGGCGAACACAGTGCACCCGAAGCCGCCCACCATACCGATAACAGCCGCTCCAAGCATTTTCAAACAGGTATATAGTATAACATGAACGTCAGACGCCAATATGCCGTTATCTACGACGGTCGCCATAAGCGCGGGCTGCTGTAAGTCCATGAACACTTCAATCACCATCATAATCGGAGCCAATATTACGTATGCGGCATACGGTTTCAGATATTTCATCAATTTTATTTTCACGTCTGTTCGCCTTCTTTCGCTTGATTTTTAAGTATTTTATAAATAATTATATTATATAATTTTAGATTTGTCAATTCATGATTAACATAAGTTGTAAAACAAAAACACACAGATACTTATATAAGTATCTGTGTGTTTTTGAAATTTACCGGATTTTTTCTATCGAATCTATTAAATTTACGGTGCACAATGGCAAATTAATCAGTCCGTTATTTACTTATATTTTAAAATTTATTGACATTCTACGCAAAAACTAATATAATTAATACATAAACTATCTTTCATTGATTTAGAAAAATAAGTTTGAAAATTAATAAATCGTAAGGAATGGATTTACAGATGCATAGATTTCCTATGCCTGATTCTGCGGGCGGTTGACCAGTTCTGACCAATCCCGATGACATCAGGAAAAAAACGGCTATTAGCATACCCAAACTGGATACGGCATTTGAATGGGTCAAAGAGACATCTCAAAATGGCGGTTTGTTGGTGCTTAGAAACGGGTGGCTTGTATATGAGCGTTATTTTGGAAAAGCGTCCCGCGAGGCGACGCCAAACCTCGCATCGTGCGGCAAATCATTCACAAGTATCGCCATGGGGATTCTGATGTCAGAACGGTCCGAATACTTCCCCTCAGGGATTGGACCAAAAAATCTACACGCCTGCATATCTGCCCAAAGAAGCATTTTTGTCTTTCGATGCTGCGAAAGCGGATATAAAACTGGGGCAGATGCTGTCTTTCACTTCAGGTATCAGGGGAAATAATCCTGCTTATCGTCTTGGGCGGGAGATAACCATTTCACCGCCCGGACCAGATGGCTGGACAGGTTGCTATAAAAACACTTAGATTAATTCAGGAATCTCTGGAATTGATTGTCCATTAACGATAATCTTCCTAAATTGATTTCTTATATATTTTATCATTACATCAAACTGCTTTTTCTACTTTTTCTTTTTTCGCGCAGTATCTCGCGACAGCCATGTTCGCGACTGATAACATTGCGGCAAACACAAACACGTATTGCGGACCGAATTCGCTCCACAGCCACCCGCAAAATACCGCGCTGAGGATACTCAGCGTATGATCAAGCGTCAACCCGAGCGAAAGCGTCGGCGTAACATCCTCGTCGAATAGGGCAATCCGACGCATATATACCGATCGCACTAAAGTGAACTGCATCGTCATTCTGTCAATCATATTCAGAATGAACGCAATAACTACTGTAAGACCGGCGGCGACGAACGCGCCGTTGTGCAAGCCTGCGCTCAACACTCCGTACGCTATGTATATGACAAAAAAGCAGGCAGCTTCAATAGTCATGATACGCGCCGTGCCGAACCTGTCTATCCACCGTCCGACTGCAGGTATGAAGAAAATGCCGACAGCTGCACCCGATATCGCCAAAAGAGCCATTGTGTCCGCACCGAACCCAAGCAAATCAATCAGCACCCACGGACCGTAAACAAACATAATCTGTTTGCGCGCGCCGTACAACATCGAAATCAGATAATACGTACTATACTCTTTTCTTATCACTATTTTTACTTTCTTCGGTTTCGAGATTTCGCTGTCTGTACGGTGAATAGCAATCATCAGCACGAAAACGACGGCGAACAGAAAGGCGGCAATAAGAAATATTATTTTTACTGGCGCGGTAAATGAAAAGAAACCTGTTTTGAAGCCTACGAATACGAGTATGCCTGCAGTCATAGTGAAAGCCGTGCGCACTCCGTTGAAACGCCCCATCATAGTGCCGAAGCTGCCCTTTCCTGCTAAACTAAGCCCTATACTGTCGCCCAAGGGCATGAACATGTGCATGCCGAGTGAATTAATGAATAGAAAAACCAACATAACGCCAAATGCGGGTGTGTACAATCCGAGGACGACAAGGCTTACCGCACTCAGAATCTGTGCGATTGCCGATAGTTTTACATCGCCCAGAAAAGCCAGCCCGGATATGATAAACAGACTGATTACGCCGGGCGTCTCGCGCGGAATCTCTATGATGCCGCGCTGGAATGCGTCAATTTGATAGGCGTCTTTGAAGTAATTCGCGAATACGCCGTCGGACAAACCGAGACCTAATCCCGTTAGTGCCGTGATGACAAAGAAAATCCTGACAGCTTTCTGATTCTTGTTCATATAATATTACTATGCCTTTCTACTCATAAAATATATTTTATCTTATCTTACTTTTATATTACCATTTATTTCAGCTCCGGGTGCAAATATTACGCCGCGCACTGTGTTATTCGAAATTATCAGCCCTCCTGACCGTTTTTCCTCGCTCATGCTCGTCTCGGATATGCCGCGTCCTGCCTCATTTTTGCAGATTACCTCGTTGCCGCGTACAGTTATATTTTTTGTGTGCGCAAGTTCTATTCCGTGCGAGACGGGATTGGTTACGACATTGCCGCAAATAACGCCGCCGTCAACATAATACGGCAGATTGCCGCCTTCGACCGATGTATTACCGGGGTTGCCGTAGCATATGCCTCTGTCGCAGTTTACTATGACATTCTGTTCGGCAGTTACGTTTTTCGAGCCGACCCATATGAATATCGCTCCTCTACCCCCGCCGTTCATGCCCCTGATGTTCACAAACTTATTGTTCGATATTATAGCTCCGTCCAGAACCATCATGTCTATGCCCGCTATGTAGTCGCCGTCAAATATATCCATATGATCGGACGCGACTGGTATCTGCGTATCCTCGAAATAGTTATTTGCAATAGCCACGCCGGGCACGACATAGCCATTTTCACCTGCAGAGCCTTTTATCATGCGCTCGCATATGTCTATGAACTTGCATCTCTCAACCGTTATGTTCGCATTGTTGCCCTCGCCCTGCACTTTTATACCGTGGCAGTTTGAATCGCGGATTGTGATGCCGGATATCGTAATTCCATTGTTATCCGATGCGATACATACCGGCTCGTCGATGGGAGTTTGGCGGTAGCCGTCTTTCTTGTGGAATCCGCCGCCTTTGAACACCACATCGTCCGCACAGCCGCTTAAACTACGGAGGGTGACGTTACGCTTGTTCCTGAACACAATCCTGTGTGTGCCGATGAATTCATATGTGCCAGAAATTATGCCAATGAAGTCGTTTTCTTCCGCGTTCGAGACTGCTTCTATGATTTCATCGGCAGTTCCGCATAATTTTGTTATCTGGTTATTATAATCCATTTTAATTGCCCCGCACTTCCTTAAAATTTTATCATAAATAAATTATACAACATATTCTATCAAAGTTAAATATTTTTCTGTAAATTTTCACTGCATTTTAAGTCAATCCAATACTATGTTCAATCGCCGCTGTAAACAAAAAAGCCCAAAATTAACTTTTGAGCTTGTTTATAATCTGCTAAAAATACTTTTAAATCCTCAAAATGTCTTTGTCATAAGACTAACAATGATGATTGAGGGAATTCAATATTTTCCATTACTTACGCCTTTTACTCTACCGCGTCGACGGCTTTGTAAAATTTAGTAATATAGTTTGTTATAGCTGCGGTATTCTTCTCGCAGATAGACACGAGATTTCCCGATGTCTTATCTTTCCACATCGCAGGCAGTATAGTAGTTTGCAGCTCGGCGTCAAATAAAACGTTCATGTCAAAGTCAAACTTCACGCTGTTGAAAATAATATCAAGCATGTCGGCGGATTCGTCGTCGCGCGCCGATTTCGTTTTCAGCACTATTTCTTTGTACTGCGGAATAATGTCATAATAACCGGAAAAACTCATCGCTTCCAGAATCATTCCGATGTTATCGCCTTCCGAACTTACGTCGACTGTCTTCGGCACCACCCAAATCGTATTGCCGAAACTGGTGGCGTAATACCGGTCCTGGGTTTCAGACAATTTGGGGAGCGGTATAATGCCGATGTCGTCCGGCATAGCCCGCAGCACATCGATCCCATTCCCCGAGGCTATCGAAAACAGGGCATGCCCTGGGGTAAACATGTCCGGTGTTGCATCGTAAACAGTTGTCGCCGTATTATAATAATATCCGGGTATACTCAGCGCATCCATCAATTTTGTAACCAAATTGAGCGCAGATTCGTTCTGAGCGAGGTTAAACACTGGAACTCCGTCGTCGCCGGGCGTAGTAAACCCCATGCCCACCCCTTTGAGGAAAACGCCTATAAGACCTTTAAAATTAGAGTTTATTCCGTACAAATCGTCCGCGGTCCATTGCCCGTCGCCGTTCAGATCTTTTCCGGCTGATTCGGCTATCTGGAAATACTTGTCTATAGTCCACTGATTATTCCGCACACAGTCATATAAACTGTCGCCGCCGACATATTGCTGATATATTTTTTTGTTAAATACTATACATGTCGCGGTGCTGACAACTGACAGCGATATGTTTCCCGCGAGCGCGAGTTGCTTGCCTGAAAAATTATAGATGCTGGTCGCGTCGGGATTCCAATATTTTTCACCAAGCTTTAGATATGGTAACGTATTACAATCCAGCATATAAGGTACCAGAACGCCGAAGTTCTGGTCGTAAATACTGTAAAGCTGGTAAGTGTTATCTCCCGCGGACACATTCCTTTTGATATAGTCTGTCGTATCGTTCACTTCATTCGTTTTAAAACTGCAATTAAAACGATCCTCAATCTGCCTCTCCCGTTTATACAGCGCGTCGTTTACTATATCCCCGTTTTCCTCCTCCGCTAAAATACGCGTGTTTGCCCATGTAAACCATGTGTTATCAAAGTTAAATATATTAAATACATAGCCCTGCATATCGGTATTCGGCAGTCCGTCTGTCAATTTTGTCGTTTCCGCAGTATTTTCGGCAGTATCTGTTTTACTGTCAGTTCCGGAATTTGCGTTTTGTTTTTCTTTCGTATTGTTAGAGCATGATAATAAAGTGAATAGTAATAATGTTGAAATTAAAAGAAACAATATTGATTTTCTTATGGTTTTATTATTTTTATTCATTTTCTTATTTCTCCTTTTGTTATCGTTTTTATTAATTTTATTATATCACGAAAAATCAGACGCCAATATATTGCCAGCGAAAAGAAATTGTAAATTTTCACGAGCATTTTCTATATAATTTTATAAATTACATCTCAATCCATAATCCATTTCAATGAACGTTCCACTGCTTTATGCCACCCGTTGAGCAACCCGTCGCGCCGTGATACATCAATCTGCGGCTTGAAAATCTTAGAAACCGCACGATTCGAAGCAATTTCATTTCTGTCAGCCCAAAAACCTACAGCTAAGCCGGCAAGATAAGCCGCGCCTAACGCAGTGGTTTCGACGCAGGCAGGACGTTCTACTATCGCCTGTATTATATCCGATTGGAACTGCATCAGAAAATCGTTGGGGCACGCTCCCCCATCCACTTTCAGCGTTTTAAGGGAAATACCGGAATCCGCCCGCATTGCTTCCAGAACGTCGAATGTTTGGTATGCAAGCGATTCCAATACGGCGCGAACAAGATGACATTTGTTTACCCCGCGCGTCAATCCCA
This sequence comes from Oscillospiraceae bacterium, assembly GCA_009780985.1. Taxonomy (GTDB): domain Bacteria; phylum Bacillota; class Clostridia; order Oscillospirales; family WRJC01; genus WRJC01. The sequence goes on from WQYZ01000011.1 coordinate 7,523, forward strand.
CGATGGCTCCGCGCGCATACGGGTCCCAATACGGCGCGCCAAGTCCTGTAAAAGCCGGTACTACATATACTCCGCATGTATTTTCCACCTGCGCCGCAAAATATTCGGACTCAGGCGCGCTGTCAATCAGCTGCAGTTCATCGCGCAGCCACTGCACAGCCGCCCCAGCCGTAAAGACGGAACCTTCTAAGGCATATTCCACTTTACCGTCTATACCCCATGCAATGGTAGTAAGCAGCCCGTTTTGCGAAAGCACAGACTTTGCGCCTGTATTCATGAGCATAAAACAGCCGGTTCCATAAGTATTCTTTACCATACCCGGTTCGTAACAAGCTTGACCAAACAGCGCGGCTTGCTGGTCGCCTGCAATTCCTGCAATAATAACAGATCCGCCAAAAACAGCAGAATCGCTCTCGCCGTAGACACAGCTCGACGGCTTCACTTCAGGCAGCATAGAATAAGGGATACCGAAACGTTCGAGAATTTCTTCATCCCACCTGAGATTGAATATATCGTATATCATGGTACGAGAAGCGTTGGAATAATCGGTAATATGCAGTCTGCCTTTAGTCAGATTCCAAATCAGCCATGTATCTATTGTGCCGAATAAAAGTTCGCCTTTTTCGGCTTGTCCGCGAGCTCCGGGAACATTGTCGAGAATCCATTTGATTTTAGTGCCCGAAAAATACGCATCAATAATAAGCCCGCATTTGGAGCGGATTTTTTCCTGCCATCCCTCGTCTGTCAGAGTATCGCAGAACTCGGCTGTACGGCGGCATTGCCATACTACGGCATTGTACACGGGATGCCCTGTATTCTTATTCCATACAACTGCGGTTTCGCGTTGATTGGCAATGCCGATAGCGGCGATATTCGTATCGTCTGCTTGTATCTTTTGCATAGCTTCTTTTGCGACGCCGATCTGCGCAGTCCAGATTTCGTCTGCGTCATGTTCGACCCACCCGTCCCGCGGATAGTATTGCTTTAACTCTTTCTGCGCGATGCTGACGATTTCAAATTTCTTGTTGAATATAATGCAACGCGAACTGGTTGTGCCTTGATCTAATGCCATAATATACTTTTCCATAAATCCCTTCAAATTTCGACTAATTCAATATTATGATAATCATTATATACGAAATTTAATGTAAAGTCAATACCCGTAAAATCATAAATTTAAAACTAACCGGCATATTATGACAAAAGACGGTATTACACCGTCTCTGCCGCCCGCCTTTTAGATTATTCCCGCTTACATTCTTCCTGCATTACTCCCGCGAAATTATTTTTCAACCATAATCATAACTGGATAATTTACATCTTCTTTTATTTCGATTACGCCCTGTTCAGCAGCCTTATAGAGATATGCCGGAGGAATAACTCCAAACATTCCGGTGAATACTCCGTTTGCTATTATTTTTATATGTTTGGGATATTTTATAATATTATTTTTTGTGGCTTCTATCAGTTTGTCGCGTATCTTATCGTTGAAACGCGGTTGTATCTCATTCAAACGACTTTGTATTTCCGTATGACAATCGTTATGCGATATAATCGGCACAATTACTTCTTTTTCACCGCCGTTGTCAGACAAAAAGTTCAAGCGTACCAAATCGGGTATAGATTCCATCTGCCATGCGCTGAGGTCTTTTTTCTTATATATCTTGTATAAAATTTCGGCACGCTGCTGTTCGTTTATATAATGAGCCTCATAATTCGCATTGTGGGTTTTTCCGATGTTTGTACTCCATTCTTCCATAAGTTCCAATCCATCACACGGGTCGCCGCTGCTGTACTTACCGCTTACGTGATATTTAGGGATAAGCGATTCTTGCGGCTTATATCCGTCAGGACTCCTGCGCCCGCTCGCTATCCATTTACCGCCGTTAGGTCTGGTCGGGAAATCGTCATATTCAATAAGATTCAGTTGTGATTTTATAACATCAAAAGAATTTTGAGTTATTAAAAGCACGACATACGAATATAACTGTGTATCGTTGAATTTATCAAAAATTTTATACTTTCTGTATTCGTCGAATAATTCTTTGAAAATATCTTTTACATTGTCGAAAGTATCATCAGCAAATTTCTGCGCCGCTTTGATATTTTTAACCGCATCCTCATTTGTCGTAATTAAAAAGTCTGTATAAACTTTGCTGCCCGTTTTTTGCATTAATTCGTTTCTTACCAACTTTTCCACCGATTCTTCGATATACGCAGCCGGAATTCCCATTTTTTCCGATATTTCCTGCACGGTAATCGGCTGTTCATACGCGACAATCAATACATTCTGGTCTAACAGATTGTTTATTGTGCTGAACGGCTCGCTTCTCATTCCTGTGCTTCCGTTTATCCCTATTCCTAAGTGTTCGGGTTCGTAACTGTTTTTTGCATATGTTTCGTTATTCATTTTCGCAACTCCTTCTTTAATTTTATTCCGACCAGTGTCAAGCCTGCTTAAAACAGTCCCAAGCGGTATGTTTAAATCTTTCGCAATCTCGTCTACGCTTTTACTGTGCATATAAAAACGCACCATAACATCACGGTATATCTTTGTCAGATAAGCGAGTTCGCGCCGGATTGTCTGCGCTTCGTCTGTTTTGAAGAGTCCGGAATCGGTAAAATCCGTATCGTCATATTCGGATTCAGCCTTTTCTTCGTCTCCCATACTGAGATAGCTCACAGTCGGAATTTTGTATTTTTTACGTATGGATTCATAAAATCTGTTGTTTAATATTTTGAAAAGATATGCTTTCATATTTTCAATGACTTTTCCGTTTTTCAATGCTTCAAGGGTAACCAGAAACGTCTCTTGCGCTAATTCTTCGGCTTCATAATGGTCGCCGGTTTTCTGCAATGCAAATTTATACAGCATATCGGCATATTCGAGCATTTTTTCGGTATAATTCATTAATTCCATGATACTTTTCCTTTTCAAATTATAACAACCAATTTTTATATAGTTTTTGTAAGCTTACACATAGAAGTCGCGAAAAATATATATTTATTCGGTCGCTGTGAAAAATTTTTATAAAGTTTTATGACAAGAGAAAACCGTCGCAGAAAACGACGGTTTTCTCTTTATAGCGCTGCGGAGTCATTTTCAATGCGTCGCTTAATCATTGCAGCCTTATAGGCAATACTGCGGCATATAGACGCGACGATTTCAAAATTAACGCGTCGGCGTTGCCGTTGTAATAAATTTCGATGTATTCATCACCTGAACACATAATAAAATTGAACGCTTCCCTTAAATATTTTATATTAAACGATATTATCCGGCTTTCCGATTTATCTTTAACTTCCAATGCCGCTTCTTTTGTTATGATTTCCATTGCGTTGATGTCTACGCAAATAAAATTATCGTTTGCCGAATCAATTTTTGTTTTGAAAATTTCAAACTGTCTTTTTGGCATTTTAAAACTAAAACCATTGTTATTTCTGGTGGTGAAAATCCGTGTGAGTTCAAATCTGGGAGTGGTTTCGTTACCAGTTTCAATATAAGCGTCGCATAAATCCCAGTCATCTGTACCCTCCGGTAATATCACCGCCACTCTGCATCCGTCGCAGGCGCATTTTGCGCCGTTATGTTCTGAAACGTCTTTAAGCCAGTCTTTACCTGTCATTTTTTGAAGAATCTCTTCCGCATTTTTAATATTTTCGATATTTTCTATAACACGATATTGCATATCATTTCCTCCTTTTACTGATAAGGTGAGCTTAAAAGTAAGACGCTGAAAAGATTGAAACTGAATATCGGATTTTTTTGCGTCGGACGGCTTTATCCCGTGGAAATTTTTAAAAGCCGCGCTGAAAGAGGTCGCGGAATTATAACCGTATTTTACGGCAATATCTATAATTTTCGCGTCTGTGCTCTGAATATCAGACGCCGCTTGTGTAAGCCTCCTTTTTCTTATATATTCGGATAATGTCATATCGGTTATAACCGCAAAAATCCTTTGGAACATACCTTTAGAATTTGCGGACAGCGTTGCGATTTCGCTGTCTTTTATTTCGCCGTCTAAATTATTCTCAATATAATCCAAAACCGAGTTCATTCGTTTCAGCCAATCCATCTTTAATACTCCTTCATGATAAGATCATATCACAAATAAAACTTTATAACTCCATATTTTTTGTTCAAAAAAACAAAACTCAAAACATAATATTGTGTTTTATGCAAAAAATATTTGTACTGTACTGTATTTTAACATTTCGGAAAAGGATAATCCATATAATATTGTTACTTTTTTGATACTATAAATTTATTATAATATAAAATTGGAGTTTTGGAAATGAGTTTACTGAAAATTGTTCATATTCCGGATTTGGGGGATATAGGTTCCGACAGCGGATTTGAGACACTGGACGCAACGTCTGACGGAAGATACTCAGTAGGAAAATCCGGCGTGGCAGATATTGTCACAACGGGCGACAAAAAAGTGGAGTTCGTGTCTTTTGGAACGCATACGCTTGCGTGCGTAAAATCGTCTGTCGCATTTCCCGTTTATTACCCGGTTTATCCTGTTATCCTTAAACGTCCGCTCAAAGCCGTTTTGATGGATTTAGACGGTACGACAGTTCGTAGCGAAGAATTTTGGATTTGGATTATTCAAATGAGCGTTGCCAGTTTGCTTGGCAACCCGAAATTTGAATTTGAAGAAGCCGATATGCCTTTTGTTTCCGGTCACAGTGTATCGGAGCATTTGCAGTATTGCATCGACAAATACTGTCCCGGAAAATCGCTCGAAGAAGCGAGAAACTATTATTTCGAGCACACTCACCGTGAAATGGACGAGATAATGCAGGGACGCGGCAGGGACGGGGCTTTTACTCCGGCGGAAGGCGTCAAGGATTTCTTACGTGAACTTAAAGGCATGGGAATTAAAATCGGGCTTGTCACGTCGGGATTATATGAAAAAGCTTATCCTGAGATTGTTTCGGCATTTAAAACTCTCGACATGGGCGACCCGAAAGATTTTTACGACGCGATAATTTCCGCAGGGTTTCCGCTCCGCAAAGGTTCCGTTGGCACATTGGGCGAACTTTCGCCTAAACCGCACCCGTGGCTGTATTCCGAAACCTGCGTAGTCGGTCTTGGAATCGGATTTAGCGAGAGGGATAGAGTATTGGGAATCGAAGATTCCGGTGCGGGCGTATGTTCCGTGCGTCTTGCAGGATATACTACAATAGGCATAGCGGGCGGCAATATAATCGAGAGCGGCACGCGCGCGGTCTGCAATTATTTTGAACGGGATTTCGCCGATATTATGAAGATAATCAAAGGGGTATAAATAAAGTATGATGTATTTATATATGATTTTATCAGATGAAACAGAAATAACACATTCACATATAATTGAGAACAATGGCGTTAAAGAAGTGGAAGTCCATTTTGAACGACCTACGGAAAACGGATTTGATATGGCAAGATGTTCGCTTCCAACTTATAAATGGATAAAAAGAAACGGTTTTTCAGACGACGATATTCAGAAATTCGAACAATTTTTGAAATATAATGCCCATTTGCTATATAAATATGCGGAAAACGGAGGAATAAAATTTGCCGAGTCTGTTTCAAGTTAGAAATTATCGGGTATTCTTTTGGTCGAACGAAAATAATGAGCCGATTCATGTGCATATAGGTGTTGGAAAACCTTTGTCAAATTCCACGAAAATCTGGCTTACATCAAAAGGCGGCTGTATAATCTCAAATAATAACAGCAGAATACATCAGCATGATTTAAATGAATTGTTGGAAATTATATCCGCGCAATATTTTTTTATTTGCACTGCATGGAAAGACCATTTTAAAGTTGATACAATTAATTATTATTGTTAAATTAAAAGAGCGAAAGTATATGAATCGCGAATTAATAAAAGTTATAGAAAAACACACTGAAGTTCTTTTTCAAAATGCAAATATCATGTTGCAGACGTGTAACTTGGATTTTATACTTTGCGATATGCCGATATGGAAACATGTATATCACATGCTTCACTCATGCGACCAGTGGTTTATAAATCCATACCATTATACTGACCCCGATTTTCATGAACCTGATTTAAATTCGTTGGATATTATGAGCGAAAAAGTTCTTTCAAGAGAGGTGTTATTGAAATATCTCGAAAACATACGAATTAAAATCATGAGATATACAGATTCGCTTACAGATGACATGCTGTATGAAATACCACAGGATTGCAGCGAAACCAGATTGTCGTTAATTCTTTTGCAATACCGTCATTTCTACGCTCATTTAGGAAATATAAACGCAGTAACAATAATGGAAACAAATAAATGGCCGCGAGTAATCGGGCTAAGTGGGCTAAATGGGACTGAGGGATTTTACGAGTAAACGAGTATGAAAAAATTTTATATATTACTTTTATGCACAGCAGTTCTGTTTTTGGCGTCTTGCCGACAGAAATCTCCCGATATTGCAACTGCGTCAATTTCAACTGGCGATGAAGATCCGGTCGATAATTCGGTTGATTGGATAATTCCGATGAGTGGCGTTGATTTAAAAGGCATGAACATTTATTGTCAAAGTGATAATCTTTATTTTACTGCGGATGAAAACGCAAAACTTTCTTTATATGTTAATACTGAAAAAGACAACAATGGCGAGTTTATGTTTGACGACGGACAGGACTGGCAGCTGATTATGGAGACTTCTTATGGATATTATCCGCTTTTTCCGCGCACATACGTACAGCTTGGCAGAGTGGATTACACGGCGTTTAACGCATTTGACGACCAAACCCAGGAATATGATATTTTCCATGTGATCGTAACCGTACATCAGTCCGCAGGTTATAGGATATACGACTGTATTTTTGACAACGACAGAAAAGCGTTTAAATCCGTACCTGTATATGATGCTGAGAATATTAATCCTGTAGGAAGTTTGATTCCGGCGGTTACAGATGAAAATGATCAAAACAGTATCATACCGTATACATCCGACGTATTGAATGAAAATAATTCGGAGACACAAAGCAGTCAGGAAATATTGTCCGGGCAGGAAGCACTTGAACTTGTAAAAAATTTTTATTTCTATGAATCGGCGTTTGAACCCTTAAAAATTGAAAACGATCAATTCATGTACAAATTTAAAGATACAAATTTTTATCTTGAAACTGACAACTATATTTGTGATGATTCAGGGAACTATTATATAATTCATTTGTATGAAGTGGTTATAGATGACCCTCTAACGGGAACGGGACACACTGCCACATCAAATTGGTATAAGGTGAACACTGAAACAAAAGAAATTACTTCGATGTTTTATTATGATGAAAATGGCGAAATACATTTAAATGAAAACTTTTAATGCCGCATAATAATCGCAACTTCAAATAAAAACGCAGACGTCGCAAATAAACTGATAACACTGATAAAGGAGGAAACAAAATTGTTGCTGTCTTTGCATATCGAAAATATTGCCGTAGCCCAAAAAATAGATATAGATTTTAAAAACGGATTTATTGTTTTAACCGGCGAAACGGGTGCGGGAAAATCTATAATAATAAATTCGCTCAATTTGATTCTGGGCGCGAAACCGTCTAAAGACATGATTAGAAAAGGCGAAAATAAAGCTATGGTTTCGGCTCTTTTCGGCGAGTTTGACGGCATTACGTTAAAACGTATTGAAGAACTCGGAGTCGAACTCGATTCGCCCGAAATCTTAATACAGCGCGACGTGACAGACGAGGGGAAATCGTCCAGCAAAATAAACGGCAGGAGCATATCCGTGTCGCTGTTAAAAGATTTGTCGAAATATCTTATAAATATACATGGTCAGCACGATTCGCAGACTTTACTGTCCCCGGGGAATCATATATTATTTCTCGATAACTTCGCGGGAGTAGAAAAAGAATTGGAAGAATATTCTATAGTTTACGAAAAAGTCAACGGTATAAAAAGCAAAATCGCGGAGCTGTCTAAAGACGAACAAAATAAACAAAGAACTATAGATTTGTTAAAATATCAGATAAACGATATAGACAACGCAAAATTAAAACCCGGCGAAGAAGAAAAATTAGAAGAAACCAAAAAGTATATTCAAAACAGCGAAAAAATAATCAAATCAATAAAAGTTATACAGGTTTCTCTTGCGTATTCCGAAAAAGGCATATCAGCCGTAGATCAAATGAAACGCGCAGTGTCGTCGCTGAAATATGTCGCGGATTTCGTGCCCGATTCTTCAAAATATATAGACAGATTGGAAGAATGCATCTCCGAAGTTACGGATATTGCCGAACTTGCGGCGGGCAGTATTTCGGGAGAATTTGAGAATTTGGAAAACCCTACGGAAAAACTGAATAAAATAGAAAACAGATTATATCAGCTCTCACGGCTGAAATCAAAATACGGTTCGTCGGTCGAGGATATATTGGAATATAAAAATAAAATAGTCGAAGATTTGGATAATATTATATTTGCCGACGAAAAAATAGAAAAACTGAAAAACGAACTATCCGGCGAAATGGCGGGACTTTCCAAACTCGCCGATATACTGACTGAAAAGAGAAAAAAAGCGGCTAAGATTTTGGAGAAAAAAATAATGGACGAACTTAAATTTTTGGAAATGTCTAAAGTTGCGTTCGAAATCAAAATAGACAAGAATTTCGAGGGAGACGGTGGTGTAAGATACTCCTCCAAAGGGGGAGACGATATAGAATTTTTAATTGCCACAAATCCGGGGGAACCGACAAAACCGCTTGAACGAATTGCATCCGGCGGCGAACTTTCGCGTATTATGCTTGCATTAAAGAGCGTGTTTGCGAAAAAAGACGGCATAGACACGTTGATATTCGACGAGATAGACACGGGAATATCAGGCAGGACGGCGGAAAAAGTCGGAGTAAAGCTGAAATCTATAGCAAAAGACATACAGGTAATATGCGTGACTCACTCCGCGCAGATTGCGTCTCTCGCCGACACTCATTTTTTAATCGAAAAACATGAAGTTGCCGGACGGTCTGCGACTATTATAAAAGAATTGAACAAAGAAGAGAGAATAAAAGAGATTGCGCGTATTATGGGCGGCATTACTATCACGGATTCTGTTATAAACACTGCGAAAGAAATGATAAACAGAAATATAAATTAAATGCGGTAAAATATATATTGATATGAAAGCATTAAAAGTATTTAAAATTATTACGTTGATATTAAGCGTAGTTACGGTATTAATTTCAATTTGGAATATGTTTGTGCCTGTAGAATTAAAAATTGCACTTGCGGAACATTTTTATAAAACAAAGTATATGTACGATTCTTCGGGACAGGCAATCGGTGACAGTCAAGTTTTTACTGCAATTATATATAGCGAAAATATTGATTGGCGGAGGATAGTTTTTGATATTGCTGTGCCGTCTATATTTATTGCCGCGCATATCTTTGTGAGATTAAAAATAAAAAAATTAAAAACAAAATAGGAGAAACAAATATATGGATTTAATGCAGGAATTTAGAGAGCGGGAGCTTCTCGCTCAATGCAGTAATTTAGAATCACTGGAAGATTTATTAAACAAACAGAAAGTTACGTTTTATATAGGATTTGACCCAACGGCGCCGTCGCTCACTATAGGGCATTTCATGCAGTTTAAGACAATAAAGTATTTTCAGGACGCGGGACATAAAGCGATTGCGGTTTTCGGTGTCGGCACTACGATGGTCGGCGACCCGTCCGGTAAAACTGATATGCGTCCAATGCTGCAAAGAGAAGAAATTGAGAGTAATGCCGAAAATTTTAAAAAACAAGCCGATAAATATATCTCTGGAGCATTATATATAAGTAACGCGGATTGGCTCTGCGAAATAAAATATATGGATATGCTAAGAGAAATCGGAGTGCATTTTTCAGTAAACAAAATGCTGACGGCTGAATGTTTTAAATCAAGAATGGAAAAAGGATTATCTTTTTTAGAATTTAACTATATGATTATGCAGGCTTATGATTTTTACAGGCTGTACAAAGACCATAATTGCATACTGCAGTGCGGAGGCGACGATCAATGGTCGAATATACTTGCAGGAGCCGATTTAATAAGACGTAAAGAGCAAAAAGAAGCGTATGCTTTAACTTTTGCGTTACTTCCCGGCGCAGACGGCAAAAAAATGGGAAAAACCGCAGGAAACGCCATATGGCTTGACCCAAACTTGACAAGCCCGTATGATTTATATCAAAACTACCGAGATACCGACGATTCTCTCGTTATAAAATATTTGAAAATGATGACGTATGTACCGATTGATGAAATTAACGAAATTGCGAAAAAATTCGATGACGCAAAAGAGATAAATGCGGCAAAAGACAGGCTCGCGTATGAAGTCACGAAGATGATTCACGGCGAAGACGAAGCGAAAAAAGCGCAGACTGCGGCAAAATCAGTTTTTTACGGCGGTGCGGACGACGAAAATATGCCCACGACAACGCTTTCCGACGGCGATTTTAAAGACGATAGCATAACAATCGTGGATTTGCTTGTGGTAAGTAAACTTGCATCGTCAAAAGGCGAGGCAAAACGTCTGATAGAACAAGGCGGCATCTGTGTCGGCGACGAAAAAATCAATGAGTTTGGTTATACAGTCGATAAAAAAGATATAGAAAACGGCGGCATTATAATCAAAAAAGGCAAAAAAGTATTCCATAAGATTGTGATGTAGAATAAATAAATTTTAACCACCCCGTCGCTTCGCGACACCCCTCCCCAGAGGGGAATTTGGCACACTCTTTAATGTCAGACAAAATTCCCCTCTGGGGAGGGGTGTCGCGAAGCGACGGGGTGGACTATTTTTACAAAGGAGTATATACATAATGCAACCAAGAACCAAAAAAATTTTCAGAACCATTACGTCGATTGTATTAGTGATTCTCAATTTATTTCTGATAACATCATGTCAGAACAACCAGCCGACGGCAACCGCCGATGAATCAATACTTTCTACAACAGCACCGTCAGTGTCGTCGGCATCGACGCAGACACTGATAACAGAGTTACAAACGCAGCCATACATGACAAGTGCGTCTACCGCCGCTCCCACTACTGATTCCAATCCAGAAGTTCCGGCAAATTCGGTTTTTACTGGCGTATCCAGTATCACAAACGGCACTGCGTTTATGGAGCATTTCAGACGCGGCGTAAATATGGGGAATATGCTTGAAGCTCCAAATGAGGGCGACTGGGGAGTAACTTTTGACCCGAATTATTTTGTCTTGATAAAACAGCGCGGATTTGATTTTGTAAGACTGCCGGTTGCGTGGTCGGAGCATACAATAATAAACAACGCTGGCGAATTTGTCGGCATAAATCAGACTTTTGCGGACAGAGTTAAATATATAGTAAATGAAGCGGTTAAAAACGACTTGGGCATTATTATTGATTTCCATAATTTCGCTGAAATGAACACGGACCCTGCGGGGAATATAGATACTCTCCTGAAAATCTGGCAGACAATCGCGGAAACATATAAAGATTATCCATCTAATGTCGTATTTGAAATTTTAAACGAACCCAATACCGCGCTCACCACGCAGGTCTGGAATGAATATCAAAACGAGTGCATACAGGTAATACGCAAGAGCAACCCGACGAGGAAAATAGTCGTGACTGCCGGGGACTGGGGCGGATACGGCGGTTTATTAAATTCAGTTCTGCCAAAAGACGATAATCTGATAGCGAGTTTCCACGATTACGACCCGTTTAACTTTACGCATCAGGGCGCAGACTGGACAGGCAGCGACATGACTCAATACCTCGGCACGCAGTGGACAGGTTCCGATGCCGAGAAGAAAGTTATCGACAATACGTTCAAAAATATAAAAGCGTGGTCCGACGCTTCCGGAATACCGGTCATAATGGGGGAATTCGGAGCTTACAGCATGGCTGATATGGATTCAAGGGTACGGTGGACGACATGTATGCGGGAAACTGCGGAATATTACGGGTTTGCGTGGAGTTACTGGGAATTTTGTTCAGGGTTCGGAATATATGACCCGCAGGCTGAACAATTCAGAGACGGACTCGCAGACGCGCTTACAGGAACTCCTATCGACCCGAGCACATACGGCACAGGCAAAGGTATGCCGCAGGTTGTATCTATCGCAGGTCAGTCCGGCACTCAGGCAGGTTATATCGGTCCGTTTAAATACAACAGGGCGATTAATATTATCTGCGATTCGTGGACGAATATGACGTTATACGATACAGATCGGGGAACAGAAGTTATTGAGTTAGGGGATAACGTGCCGGATTGGGCGCAGGCGTTTATAGTTTTTGACGGTCTGACAGATACCGGCGGCGGATTTTCTAAAACTACATGCGAACTTACTGTCAGAAATATCGACAATTCAATAACAGATATAGGATTTAATTTAGACAACAACGGTCCGACTGATTCATATACCGAAACGGGTCTTGCACAATTTGTCGGAAAACAACTGACGGCAAATTCAAGCACAGTGATTCAAAACGCCGATGGCACGACTACTTTTATATTTAATCTGCAAAAGGCGTACGGCGCATTAAAAGGCAAATGCGATAATGGAATCAGGCTGAAAATGTTTATAGAATCCGTGCCCGACAGGAAGGCGAATTATGACCGCAAAGGTTCCCTTGAATTCATCAGCGTCGTGCTGAAATGATATTATTATAAATTTTATTTAGAGGAGATATATGCGTAATTTTAAAGTAAAATATTCATGTTTGGCTGATAATCACGAACGTTATCAAAAACAGGGATGGCTGTGGTTAAATTCTCTTATATATTTCGGTAAAATAAATCCGTCCGATATATTTGTGCACTGTATTGCCGGGACTGGAGAAGATTATATAAATAAATGCGCTCAAACCGGCGCAAACGTCGTGATTATAGAGCCGTACGGAGATAAAACCTACTGCAATAAGATTGCGCAGATGTCGGACGATAAATTAAAAGATTCAGATGCCGTGATATTAATGGATACTGATATGATTATGCTTGAGAATTTTGAAAATACTTTGGATTATGAATATATCAGCGCAAAAATAGTAAATTCGCCGAATCCCGAAACGCATGTCATTGATAAACTTTTCGGGGCAGCAGGACTTAAAAAATCGCTGCCTGACAAAACGGTCGAATTGATGGACGATTATCTTACATACGGAGCAAACTTCAACGGCGGATTATATGTTATACCGCAAAAATATTATGACATAATAAAATCCGGATGGGAAAAATGGTCGCAGTGGCTGCTTATGCGCGAAAACGGCAAGCCGTTATACGACGCCAAAAGAGAGGCGCATATTGATCAAGTGAGTTTTTGCATGACAGTCCACGAAAACAATATTCCGGTAAAATATCTTAATCGTCTGTATAATTATCCCATACCGTTTGATTTCAGTGAAAGAGACAAATCTGAAAATATTGACGGGACTCCATATGTCCTGCATTGTCACAGGCAGACAGTTGAAAATAATCTGATAATTCTTGATTATCAGCCTGCGGAAAATATAATAAAAGCCGTTGACTCGGCGAATAAATTTATAGAAAAATATAATAAAATATAAATCGTATGGGCGGCAATCTGCCGCCCATACGATTTATTGCCGTTTATTTGCCATCCCCTGCCCTGCCCTTGCGCTGAGACCGCACGAAAAATATTATTATTGATGCAATAATTAATAAAAAAGTTATTACTATCGTAATTATAGTCGATGGTATCCCGCGTTGCATAGATTGCGTAGTGGTGGGTAACTGCGTCGTATCTGTTATTGCGTCTGTCGTCTGTTCTTCTGTAAATGCAGAAACATCGGACATTTGCTCCGCTGCTTCTATATCTGCCTTAGGGCGGTCGTAAACTCTTACGTAATCCACCAGCATCTCGTCATAAGTAAAACCGGAAGGCAGATTTCCCGCCCAGTCCGCGCCCTCTACGGAAAGTATCAAAGCAAGCGGATTCTGGCAGATACCCGGCTTGCTGCCCCTGTCGTCTATATCGTCGCCGGTTGTGCGCCACACTTCTTTGCCGTCTATATAAAATATATAACTATCGGGCGACCAGTCCATCGCGTATGTATGGAATTCGCCGTCATATATCCCTGTCGGCGATGAATAATCCTGCATAGCATAAGTCGCGCCTATTGACCGGTGAGCGTCTCCGTAGCCGTTCCAGTGCAAAGCCGTATCGGATTTGTTCTGCTCGTTGAAAATCGATTCGATAACGTCTATTTCCGTACCGTCCACGCCTTCGTAATCAGTGCCGCCGACACAACTGTTATACAGCCAGAACGCGCCCCATGTGCCTCTGACGCTTGGGAACTTTATGCTTGCTTCATAATAACCATATGTGTTTTCAAATTTTCCGCTGGTCTGCACCGCGCCGGAAACTATAAAATTATTTATTATATTTGGGTCGGTCAGACTGTAGACGTTTTTTGCTTTGTTCGGGTCGCTTTCTAACCCAAGAACCAGATTTCCGTCTTTAACCGAAACCATACTGCTGTCCCATGCGCTGCGGTCCTGACGGAATTCGTTAGGCGTATCCCATTTATCCGTATCAAGGGAATTTTCATTAAAATCATCTGAAAACAGCAAATCGCTGTCTTGACTGAACGGAGTTATACTGCTGCCCGTTTTGTCAAAAACAACAGTTATAACATACTTATCACCGTCTAATGCGCCATTGACAGAAGTCACGTTTTCAGTCGGCAGACCGCCGATATCGGAAACTTGTATGCCGTTGAATGTGCGCGACAGACTGTTAGACTCCAAAGTAATTTTTGCCGTGTAAACCGTATCTGTCTTAAAAACGTCGGATATGTTGGGATTCCATTCAAGCGTTTCTTTATATAAGCCTTTGTCGGATTTGAACATTCCCTGCGGGTAAATGCCCGCGGCAGGAGCCTTTATCGGACTTATTGACGCTGATACAATCGGAGTTTTTGCATTATCAGCCGGATTTCCTATCGCTGTAACCGTGAAATTTGAGATTGTACAAGTTACGCCCTCTGTCGCCCAGCCGGCTTTTCCGGTCGCAAGCACATCGCGGGGAATAGGCGTAGGATCCCAGTCGGGATTTGAAAAAGCGGAATAATCGTCGGTATATGAAAAAAGTTCTTTAAGGTCGCCTCCGGGTTCTCCAGCGTAGCACGTTATAACGTCGCCGTCAACCACGAATTTGTAGTGAACGGTGTCGGTATCCGGCGAAATATCCGCGGTTCCGCTGGCTAACGTAGGGCTCCATGTGATTGAATCTTTTAAGTCTACTTCTGCGCCGTTTATATACGTGTAATAATAGTACTGTCCGGCATATCGCAGTCTGAATTGAAAATTCCACCATTCATAAGCGCCGGTATTTTGCAGGTTGCTTATATCCGCTTCCACAATATAATTCGTCCATGTATCGTCGCCGTACCATTCGGACGAACCGGCAACGTCTGAAGAATCCGTCGATTTACTGTCCGTAGCATAAATTGTATCAAGAGGTCCTAATAAAATATTTCCGTCGGTTGACGCGCTTGCCGGAAAACTTGCAAAAACAGAAAAAATAACAGAGAAAATTATAAAAAATGATATTAATAATTTTTTATATTTTACCATAATCTCACGCTTTTATGAACGCTTTAGACGCTTCATACATCATATAAATATCTACTTTTGACGCCACTTCAAACGGAGCGTGCATTGAAAGTATCCCCACGCCCAAATCCACGACATTTATATTCAGATTCGCTATATAAGCGGCGACAGTCCCTCCCCCGCCCTGGTCCACTTTGCCGAGTTCCGAAGTCTGCCATAACACATTGTTGTCGTCGAATATTTTTCGTATATAACCGATAAACTCCGCATGAGCATCAGACGAACCCGATTTTCCCCTTGAACCCGTATATTTTGTCAGCACGACGCCGTTGTTTAAAAACGCGGCGTTTCTTGTCTCGTAAACGTCGGCGTAATTCGGGTCGAATGCGGCGTTTACATCCGCAGACAGACAATTTGAGTTCGCAAACATTGTAAATCGGCTCACGCCCTGCATATCGGCTAAACTCTCGACTAAATGCCGGAATATATGCGACTGCATAGACGTGTTTCCCTCACTGCCTATTTCTTCTTTATCGGCTAAAATAACAACTGCTGTTCTGTCTGTTTTCTTAGTTTCAGTGAGAGCGATAATAGGCGGGTACGCGCATACCCTGTCGTCCTGACCGTATGAGCCGACAAGACTTCTGTCAAATCCCACGTCTCTTGACTTAACCGCAGGCACAAGGGACAGTTCGGCGGAAATAAAATCGCTTTCTGTTATGCCGTATTTTTTGTTTAACATATTTAGTATATTCAGTTTTACTTTTTCCGTAACTTTATCTTCGGTTTTATCTTTATCTTTACTGTCTTTATCGCCTCTAAACGGACGGCTTCCGAGAAGTATATTCAAACTTTCACCAGCTACGGCGTCAGCAAGATTTTTGGAAAATTGATCTTTAGCAAGATGAGGCAGCAAGTCTGTTATACAGAAAACGGGATCAATTTCATTTTCGCCGAGTTTAACCGCCACAGATTCGCCGTCTGATTTTACTATAACTCCGTGAAGAGCCAGCGGGATAGTGAGCCACTGATATTTTTTAATGCCGCCGTAATAGTGCGTCTTGAAAAACGCGAGTCCGTTGTCTTCATATAACGGACGCTGTTTTAAATCGATTCTCGGGGAATCTATATGCGCAGCGATTATATTGATTCCGTTATCGACAGTCTTTTCGCCGATCCTCGCCGCTAATATATTTTTCCCCTGATTGTTCAGATAGACCCCGTCGCCGGGATTATACTTTTTGCCGAACTCGTACGGAATAAATCCGTTTTCTTCAAGAATTTTAACGGTTTCAGACGCAGCTTCGCGCTCCGTTTTCCCGTTATCCAAAAATTTTTTATATCCCTCGCAGAAATCAAACGCGGTTTTTATTTTTTCGTCGTCTAAAGTTTCAAATCCCTGTTTCGTCTTATAAAACAACTTTTCTTTTAAAATCTCGCCCTGTGATTTTTCCTGTTTTTCAGATTTTTCCCCAGCCATAAAAATTTTTCCTCACTTTCGAATTTATAATTTATTGATTATCATTTGAAAAATATAGTTTTTTATATATATCTATATTATTATTTACTTTTTTTATATAATTTTTCGTCTCATCAAAAGGGATATTCTGGATTTCACCATCTTTTATATAATCAGGGTTATTCATCCAGTCATTTTTTACCCGGTTCAATCCGGCGTTATACGCGGCAAACACCAAATCCCAGTCATTAAATTCATTATATAAATATTTTAATAAGAATGTTCCGTATTTTATGTTTGTTTCCGGGTCGTACAGAAGTCCGTCTGAAAGCGCCTCTCCGGTTTTTGTCATAAGCCAGTCAAAAGTATCTGTTGTTATCTGCATTAAGCCGACTGCGCCTTTGTTTGACACGACATCGCTTTTAAATCTGCTTTCCGTATTTATAACGCTGTAAATTATTTCCGGAGGAATTGTATATTCCTGCGAATATTTATCGACAAATTCTTCATACATCAACGGGTGTGATTTTTTTTCGATTGTCACAGTGACACGCTCGTATGCATATCCCAACCCTATTGACACAATTATTATAATTATAATAATTACAGTTCTTTTTATGTGAATCATTCTGAAAATTTTCCTGCTTTTATATTTTATGTATTTTGAATTATATATAATTTAAAATTCCTGCGGGAATATATTTCTGTATATATTTGAAACCTGTATAAAAACATCGCCGTAATCCGTATTGTTATATACAACATAATTCGAATTCTGAATAAAAAACTCGTCGGTTTTCTGATTTTTAATTCTTCTCTCCGCTTGTTCAAGAGAGATATTGTCCCGTTTTATTATTCTATTTATCCTTTTGTCGAGGTCCGCAATAACTGAAATTACAATATCGCAGGTTCTGTCAAAGTTACTTTCAAATAAGAGCGGCGCATCTATCACGATGGCTTTTCTGTTTGCTTTAGCCATACCCAAAATCCAGCTGCTGCATTCGTTTAATATATGCTTGTGGGTTATATTGTTCAGCCGTTCCAAATTTTCTTTTGAAGAAAACGCAATATCCGCGAGTTTCTTTCTGTCAAGTTCGCCGTAATCAGTCAATATCGACCCGGAAAAATTTTCGACAAGTTCGCGCAGACAAGGACTGCCTTTCCGGGTGACGTCGCGGGAGATTTTATCCGTATCTATAGAATCTATGCCTTTAGCCAAGAACGCTCTGCAGACTTCGCCTTTTCCGGCTCCGCTTCCGCCTGTAAGACCTATTATTTTCATTTTATTTCTCTCTTCCTTTTTACATTCCTTTTTTATTTCATTTCCTGTATTTTCCACTTCATTAATAGCGCTGTTATTATTGATGTTATCACACATAATTTTTTATAAAATAATTGTTTTTCCGCCCGCTGCTTTTATAAGCCTGTTGTAAATTGCTTCGCCGACGCCTGTTTTTTCCGGCTCGACGGAATATATAATATCTACGCCAAGCTCGTTGAATTTATTTAACGCCGAAAAAAGATTTTTTGCCTGTTCTTTTAAATCGTTTTTTAAGCCGAGTGAAATTGATATTATATTTTTATTATCGGCAAAAAAACTCAACATTTCAGCAAAACATAAGAATCCGACTTTTTTCGTCTTTCTGCACAATTCTTTGGACATAAAATCTATAATTCTATCATTTTCGCCGGATAAAATATAAAGCGGCGCATCGGGGGAATAATGTTTATATTTCATTCCGGGTGCCCGGGGTTGCTCTATAAGTTCGGTGCCCGGACGCGCAATGCGCGCCCCTACGGAGATTAAATCGTCGCGCGTTATATATCCGCTGCGCAGAATATTTATAATGCCGTCGCCGTTAAACGATATGACAGTCGATTCAAGCCCGATTTCACAGTTTTCACCGCAGATTATCATGTCAACTTTGCCGTCTAAATCTGACATTATATGCGCCGCGTTTGTGGGACTGGGTTTACCGGATAAATTCGCAGACGGCGCGGTAATCGGAACTCCCGCAAGTTCGATTAATTTTCGCGCTGTATTATTTTTCGGCACTCTTACTGCCACCGTGTCAAGTTTGCATGACGAATCAAATTCATTACCTTTTTTCTTTAACACGAGAGTGAGCGGCGCGGGCATAAACTTTTTTATGATTTTTTCAGCGATATCCGGTACTTCCGCATATTTATAAATATCTTCGGGGTCTGCAAAATGCACAATCAATGGATTATCCGACGGTCTGCCTTTTATTTCGTAGATTTTTTTCACGGCAGATTCGTCGAAAGCGTTTGCGCCGAGCCCGTAAACCGTCTCTGTCGGGAACACGACAAGCCCGCCATTTCTTATTATTTTCCCCGCTCGTTCCAGTTTTTTCAATTCGCAGGGATTTTCTAAATTATTTTCATCTATTTTTATTATTTCAATTTGAGCCATTTAATTTACCTTTATTTATTAAGCAGCCTTTTAGCTTTTTTGTTTACCCGGATATATGATTTTGTGAAGAAAGTCATATAGTATACATGATGGTCTATGGAAACATAATCTATTCCGTCTTTGATTTTGTAAAACAGCACATATAATACAAGCGTCAAATCATACGCCATATAAAATGACATGAAGAATATTATTATAATATATGCCGCATTAGCCCCTGAAATTACGCAAAAGATAAACATTGTAGTATACATTACGGCAACCGGCACGCAATACATCAGAACAGTCTGCCATATTTTAAATGCCTCCCTGCAAAAACATACAGGCATCGCAGTGCCTTCAAGAATTTTAAGTTTTATACTGCTTGCGGGAGACGAATAACAGAACAATAATGTCATAATAAATTTCAAGATAAGATAAATAACAAGCGAACCTACCAGCGCGATTATATAAGCCATAAGTCCTATCTGATCTGCAAGAGCCGCAAGCGGGTCAGTTCCGCCGCTGGTATTTACTCCCACAATCCGGATTACGAAAGTGAAAGTGACGGCTAAAATTGCGGCTGTCAGAATTACCCATATAAATGTTACCAGTGTCTGACCCTGCTGTTTATCTGTCACAGAAAATCCATCTTCCCGCAAATTATATTTTAACATGTGAAAATCCTCCCATCATCAAATTTATTTTTATTTACTTTACCGTATCATAAGCCTGTTTAATATAATACCGGCGGCAACGGCAACATTGAATGATGATTGTCCGCGAGCCATGTCAATTTTAATCATTATATCGCATAGTTCGGCAATTTCGGGACTTATTCCGAAAGATTCGCTGCCGATAACCGCGGCAAATTTTTTCGGCACGTCCGCATGTCCAATCAAGGATTCGGCGTGTGCGCTTGTGCCGATAACAGTAATTCCTATGGATTTTAACTCGGCGACGATAGATTTGCCGTCAGGGTAATGTAGTACGGGCAACCGTCCTATTGCCCCTCTTGAAGCTCTCACGCAATTTTTGTGATACGGCGCGGCTCCCGTTCCGGTGACTATCACTGCATCAGCCCCGCAGGCGTCAGCCGTGCGGATCACGAGTCCAAGATTATCGGGATTGCTTACATTGTCTGTAATCAACAGCGAAGTATATTCGCCGTATAAAACGGATTCAAGGCTGTATTGAGTCATAATGCAGGCGGCAATTTCAGACGGAACGGGTTTTGAAGATGAAACTGCGGACATTATCCCCTCGTTCGATAAATAACAGGCGCAATGCGCTTTTTTGATATACCCGTCTTTTTCAAGCATCGATTTATTGCTGTAAATAATATTTTTCAGCATAAGCTTGTCGTCTATGGCGCGTTTAATCAGACGTTCCCCTTCGATTACAAATCCCGTATGCGATTTTTCAAGTTCTTTGTATTCGGGAATAACAGGGTGTTTTTTTGAGTCGATTATACCTCTGTGCGCGTTTTTTTGCCGATTATTCTGACAAAACATTTTTGTGTATTCTTCAAAAATTCCGTCGGTATATAATTTTGCCGGAAATTCAGGTAACGACCGAAAAAGCGTCAAAGCGCATCGTAAATTATTTGCGTCGAGAAAGTATTCTTCATCGACCTGTTTATTTTGATATAATACGGCATAATTGTTAAGCCATCTGTATTCATTTACAATTTCAGAATTTGCAAAAGGATTTGTATGCGACATATAATTTAATACCTTAATTCATCAGAAAAATAACTAATATAATTCAACTACGCGTTTCAGAATATCAATATTTAACATTCATATCGCCGAATATTTCTAAACTATGACCGGCATCTGCAATCAATTCCAGCCTGATTTTTTCCCGTTCGCAATGTTCCTTTAAAATATCTGTATTCAGATGTTTATCTTTTGTTCCCGCTACAACTATACTTATATTTTTTCCGCTTTTTATAAATTGCAAAGTATCTGCAATTGGAGTTAAATATATATGCCTTATATTTATGTTTAATGTATCAGCAAGCCAGCCTGCAATGACAGTTCCTAAACTTTTGGAAACAAATAAAATATCGTCATACACCGAAAAATCCACTTCTTTTACTTGCCTTAAAACGACGGCTTTTATCTCTTCGATAAATTCGTGAAAAGATTTTCCCTCTCTGTCACAATTTCCGTAATTTATTTTTAAACTCTCATATCCTTTGACTTCGTACTTAAATTTTGCATAATACAGTAAAGGACCGCTAACGCTGTAACCCCCGCCGGGAAACAATACTATAAGATTTCTGTTTTTATTTTCCATTTTAAAATAACCATCCCATCACAAACTGCCGTTCTTCAGTTTTTCCGCAGTATCGGCGGCGATAAGCGCGTCGATTATATTGTCCAGAGCTCCGTCGAGAACGTTTTGCAGGTTATATAAAGTCAGGTTTATCCGGTGGTCTGTTACTCTTCCCTGCGGATAGTTATACGTGCGGATTCTCTCACTCCGGTCGCCTGTGCCGACCTGACTTTTCCTCTCCGAAGTTATCGCGTTTACCTGTTCTTCCATTTTCTTCTCATATAGTTTTGTGCGCAGGAGTTTCATGGCTTTGTCTTTATTCTTAATCTGACTGCGCTCGTCCTGACACTGGACTATAATTCCCGACGGCTTGTGAATTAATCTTACGGCGGAATCTGTTTTATTGACGTGCTGACCGCCTGCGCCGCCGGAACGGTGCGTTTCGAATTCTATATCCGCCGGATTTATCTCGACCTCGACGTCTTCGACTTCGGGCAGAACCGCGACCGTAACCGTCGACGTGTGTATTCTCCCGGACGATTCAGTGTCCGGCACTCTCTGCACTCTGTGCACGCCGCTTTCGAATTTGTAGCGCGAATATGCGCCGTCGCCGTCTATTTCAAACACGACTTCTTTATATCCGCCGAGTTCAGTCGGATTTTCAGATATAATTTCGTATTTATATCCGACGCTTTCGGCGTACATAGTGTACATTCTGTAAAGAGAGTGCGCGAATAACGCGGCTTCTTCCCCGCCTGCCCCGCCTCTTATCTCAATTATGACGCTTTTGTCGTCGTTGGGGTCTCTCGGCAGGAGCAAAACTGTCAGTTCTTCATATAATCTTTCTTTATCAGCCTTGCATTTTTCATATTCTTCCACCACCATTTCTTTCATCTCGGGGTCAAGCTGTTCTTTAAGCATTTCTTCCGAATCTGCAAACCCTTTTTCAGCGGTTTTATATTCCCTGAATTTAGCGATGACAGGTTCCAAAAGTTTGCGCTCTTTCGATAATTTTTTCATAAGTTCCTGATTAGTCACGACTTCCGTCTGGGTTAATTGATGCGCTATATCGTCATATTTAGCTTCGGCTTCAATTAGTTTTTCAAGCATATATTTATTGATGTTCTCCTACGATTAATAATTTTTTTATCATTTTTTCAACTTTTAACCGCGGGAGCATAATCTCTCTCCCGCAGTTGTCGCATTTAATTTTTATATCCGCGCCTACTCTTAAAACCGTGAACACAACTGCTTTTTTACCGCACGGGTGATTTTTTTTCATCTCTATTTTATCGCCGATTGACAAATCCATATATGTCACTCCAGAAATCTAAATTTTTGAATTTTCTATTTTACGCATATTTTCAGCTTATTTTTTGTAAACCGGTATTATTTTAACCAAACTAATCATTAATCCGCCGGCAAGTCCTGCTAAAATACCGTATATCGGCGCAAGTAAAACAATATCAGTCAAACTTTTTCCGGTTGAACAGAATATGCCTCCCGCTAAAAATATCATACCAACACTAAGAGGAATACTTACTCTAATAAATTGAATTGAAAATTTTGAAAAATCTGTATTTTCAGATTTATTCAATTTATGATCAATTAATGTAATAGCAAATATAGCTGCTAAATAACTAATAAAATATAAAATATTTTTTGATGAAATTGAAATGGGTATAAGAGCTATAGAAAACAAAATACTTTTTTTGATGTATTGAATGAATAAGTTTAAATTTTTCATAATTATTCCCCTTCATAATGTTTTCTCTATAATATTTATCTCACAAGTTCCGGGGTGAGATTTATTATATCCTCAAGAATCTGCGCTATTTCTCCCGGAGGAGCCTTGTTGACTATAACCATATGACTGCCGTTCGGGTCTTCCTTAAAATAAGTAAAACCCTTATTGTCTATAGTTATATTGCCTTTTTTAGACTCCCTGAACAATCCATGAGTTCCCCTGACTGCGTAATATACCGTGACTAAATCCCAGCTGTTTCTGCTTCCCGATGTTCCGCAGTATATCTGATACGCTTTGGCAACCGGATTTTTTTTCATATCGCCTGTCGCCGTCAGTCTGGCTCCGGTTATAATCGGATATCCCATCTCATAAGGACAGAATACAATATCTTTTTTCAGGTTTTTTATAACATATTTAGCAGATTCAATATCTGTATTTACGTTAAATTCAGAGAAAAAGTCTTCATGACCTTCCCGGAAGTTTCCCGCCATAGACACAAGTTTTTTCACTTTCTGCTCGATAAGTTCCATTCCTGACATAGAGCTGTACATATCTGCCTGAGAAGCCATAAGGTTTTTTATATTGTTAAACATGCCGATAGTTATAAGTATAACTGAATTATCTTCGGCTTTTGCGAGAGCTTCGCGGTAAATCGTCGTGACGTCCGGTATCAGCGTATGCTTAAACGAATGGTCGAAATTTTCCGCTACAAATTTATTGTACTTCAGATAATTCGGGTCGTCTTTTCCCGGACCGTTTGATGATTTTAATGTTCCCACGGGAATTGCGTGTCTTCCGTAATACCAGTTTATCGCGTCAATACAGCACGCGCCTTCCGGGTGAACCGAGCAGTTTCCCATTGCCAAGACTTTAGCTTCGCCGAAATCGCAAAGCTTGTTTAATATCGCTATAGCCCCTGCGTCGTCGCAGTCTGGACCTATGTCCGTATCAAGAATTACATTTTTTAACCTATCCATACTTTATTTATCCTCCGCATAAAATTAATATTTCTCGTTTTTTATTTAAACTTATTAATAAAATTAAGTTCCTACTCGAACCCGAAAAAATTTATATTTTTTCGGAGCAGCTCCGATGTTAAGCCATATATATCCGCGGCTTTTTCGACAACGCAGTCTGCGTCTCCGAATTTGCCTTTTCCAGCGCATCCTTTCTCTTCCATATACGGCTGTATTCTGTCGTAATGATCTGAAATATTGCCGTCTTTATTATAATGGCGTTTTGAATCTCTGTCAAAAAGAGTTCCGTCCGGCATGACTATTTTATATTTATGATATTCTTCAGTCAGTCTTTCGGGAACGTTCAGCCATTCTTCCACGCCGTGAAGATATGTGTTACACTTTGTACCGCACCCGAGAAAGATTATCTTGAAATCCATGTCTAAAAGTTTTCCCCAGCAGCCTGTTCGACCGCAGGGCGTATCGATTAAATGCTCGTCTTTGACAAAATATTTTTTATCTTTTCCCATGATAGCAATAGAGTGCGTGGGATGCAGGGAACGCAGAACACCTTTGCGTTTCCTGAATATCTCAGTCAGTATGCCGACGCACGACGGTTCTTTTTCCGGGTCAAATATATTATGCTCGTCGCTCATTGCCGCCCAGGAGTGGGACGGAAACGCAATATTTCCGTTTTCGGCAAGATATTCGCAGAAGACGTCTAGAACAGCATCGGCTCCGCCTTCAACTTCCCCTATGCTTTTCATTGATGAATGAATAAAGACATTATCCGTCTTTTTTATTCCGAGATTTCTGAGATCTTCCGTTAAATCAGCTTTTGTATATTTCATAAAACACCTTAAAATAAATAATAATATAATTTATAAAACAAACGTCGTTTAATCCTGATATTTATTATACTATTGATTTAGTTAAAATGCAATAGTTTCAGTGAATTTAATCTGGATTAAATTTAATTATTTTTGAAAACATGATGTTTTTTTCTTGACAAGGCGAAATTTTTATACTACAATAAAATATATAAACTCAAAAAATATATTTTAATTTATATTTAAAAGGCGGAAATATATGAAAAATAAAATTAGTTTTAAAACTGTGTTTAAAATCGGTTCTGCGACTGTTTTAATGATATTGATTTTATGTATGACATTATCAGTTTTTTCATGTTCGCAGAATAATTCGGGAAATAATGACAGCAACACAAACAGCTCACAGGGTATTTCAAATAATTCGGATACTGCAAATACATCGGAATCTTCAACCGAAGCTCCGAAAATATTGTCTGATGCTCCCGTAAAAGATTACGGAGGTTATACTTTCAGGATTTTATCTAAACCGTCAAACACAGTCAATCACCATTGGGATGCAAAAGACATTGTCGCAACGGAAGAAACCGGGGACATAATCAACGACGCCGTATATAAAAGAAATACGACGATATGCGACGAATATAATATTAAGATAACCAGAACGGAAAACGACACCCCCTCGTCTTTACTGCAAAAATCAGTAAAGGCGGGAAGCGACGATTACGATTTAATGTTCTCAGGTATTGGCGATACTGTCGGTCCCGCGCAAAACGGCGTATTGATTAATCTGAAAAATATTCCGTATATAGATTTGACCAAACCCTGGTACGACCAGAATGCAAACTCTCAGTTGTCAATAGACAATAAATTATACACGACTTTCTGCGATTTTACGATTGTGGATAAAGATTCGACATGGGTGTATCTGTTCAATAAAAAATTAATTCAGGATTTGGGACTTGAAAATCCTTATCAATTGGTGAAAGACGGCAAATGGACTATAGACAAAATGACGGAAATGTGCAAAGGCGCGTCAAAAGATTTAAACGGCGACGGTGTTATGACATGGGAAGATCAATTCGGCTGGGAAGGAGAATGTTGGGATATGAATCCAGGCATTATATCCGCAGGGGTTCAACTGACGTCTAAAGACAGCAGTGATTTGCCTGTGTATAACGGTCTCGACGACAAGGGTATGACTGCGTTTACCAAACTTTTAACATTGCTCGGCGATAAAAATTTATGTTTGAGATCTGACGACGTAACGAGTTATACCGGCGATCTCTGGGCCGATGTTATGGATAGAAGTTTCACAGACGGAAGGATATTATTCCTCAACGGCGGAATGAACAGGGTGACGCTGTTCAGAAGTATGGACACGGACTTCGGCATAATTCCATCGCCTAAATTTGACGAAAATCAGAGCGACTACTGCAACACAGTGACGCAATTTTCCGCCACTTCTTTAGCCGTTCCCGCAACTGCTTCGGATTTGGAACGAACGGGAATACTCACAGACGCGCTCTGCGCAGAATCTCATTATACTCTTATTCCCGCATATTATGACGTTCAATTAAAAACAAAACTCGCGCGCGACGACGATTCCGGCGAAATGCTCGACCTTATATTCAGCACAAGAAGATTTGAGTTGAGTCTGATATACGGCTGGGGAAGTTTGTCCGACATATTTACAAATGCAATGAAAAACAACACCGCAGATATAACGTCGTCCCTTGAAAAAGCTGCTTCGAAAGTTCAGACGGCAATACAAAAAACTATAGACGCATACAGTTCAAATCAAAATTAATTTGTTTGAAAAATTTATAATTTCTCAAAATTTATACGCTTGACAAATATCCTCGCACATGATATATTAGTGTAGTAAAGTAATAATACGGAACAGCAATAAACGCCGTATTGTTGAAAATATATATTACATACCGAAACGGAGAATAAATTTATGAAACCGAAAAATCTGAAAAAAGTTTTAGCATTAATTTTATGTTGTGCAATGTTAGGGACGTTGGGGATGTTTATGTCAGGTTGTAAGTCGTCAAACGGAGACTGGGACTATATCCAGTCCAAAGGAACAATGATAATAGGCATCACGGATTTTCCGCCTATGGACTACAAAGACGACAGCGGCAACTGGATAGGCTTCGAAGCTGATTTCGCAAACGCCGTATGCGCAAAACTGGGCGTCACAGCTGTATTTCAGGAAGTAATGGACTGGACCGCTATAGCGACGGAGCTTAGTTCCAAAAATGTAGACGCTATCTGGAATGGTATGACAGTAACGGACGACCGCGCTAAAAACATGGATTTATCTACGCACTACATGCTTAATCATCAGGTTCTTGTAACAACGTCGGCAAATGTGGATAAATATCAGACTGCCGATAATCTGAACGGCGTGACCGTAGATGCTGAAGACGGTTCCACCGGAGCTGATACTATGAACAGCGACCCGTTTTTCGCTCAGGCTAACAAAGTGCCCGTAGACAGCCAGATTAAAGCGTTGATGGAAGTGAAAGCCGGCACGGCGGACGTTGCCGTTGTTGATTATCTTATAGCTGAAAATGCCATAAACGCAGGCGGGGACTATTCTGATCTCGTAATTTCGCCGTATAAAACTTTCGCCGATGAAGAATACGCCGTAGGGTTCCGTAAAAACAGCCCCAATACATTGGATAAAGTCAACAGCGCGATTGCCGATCTGAAAGCGAGCGGTGAACTTCAGACGATAGCAGACAAATATGGATTAGGCGACTTGCTGATTAAATAACAGACTATTTATGAACCGTAGGGGCGACCCTGTGTGGTCGCCCCTACAATAAATTTGCGGAAACGACGAGGTTATATAAAAAATGTTATGGGAAGTTACTAAAAATTTACTTATAGGGTTGGGGCAGAACGGGATAATATTCGCTGTCACTCTCGTTTTGGCTTTGCCTTTAGGTATGGTTGTCACTTTCGGGGAAATGTCCAAAATCCTTCCGGTAAGATGGTTTTGCAGGTTTTTGGTATATGTAGTGCGCGGTACGCCTCTTATGCTGCAACTTTTTATAGTGCTGTATGTTCCGGGATTGGTTTTCAACACGCCGTTCCGTTCAAGAATGATTGCGGCTTTAATCGCGTTCGTTATAAATTATTCCATGTATTTCGCGGAAATCTACAGAGGCGCAATCGAAAATATCCCCAAAGGACAGTACGAAGCGGGCAAAGTTTTAGGACTGTCAAAACAACAGACTTTTTTCCATATTATTTTATTTCAGATAATAAAACGCATAACAGCTCCTATTGGCAACGAAGTTATAACGCTTATAAAAGACACCTCTTTGGCAAGAGTTATAGCGGTGCCCGAAATGCTTATGCAGGCTTTGAGATATACGCAACACGGATTGATATGGCCTTTGTTTTATTCTGCAGTATTCTACTTGGCGGCTACGGCTGTCGCTACATTTGCTTTCGCGCGTTTGGAAAGGAGTCTTGCGTATGCTTCTTAAAGTGAATAATTTATGCAAATCATTCGGGGAAGTCAAAGCGGTCGACGATGTCAGTTTTGAACTGGAAAAAGGCGAAGCTCTTGCTGTAATCGGCCCGTCGGGCGGTGGAAAGTCCACTCTGCTCAGAATACTCAATGGGCTCGAAATTCCCGACAGCGGAACTATAGAGGGCGGCACATTCGGATTGGTGTTTCAGGAATACAATCTGTTTCCGCAGTATACAGTGTGGGGAAATATAACGCTTGCCCCGCGCCTTTTAAAAAAGAATTATTCGCAAGCCGAAGAAATATTGAAAAAAGTGGGATTATTGGATAAAAAAGATAATTATCCGTCCCAGTTGAGCGGCGGTCAGAAACAGCGTACGGCTATAGCGCGCGCGCTTATGCTTAAACCGGACGTTTTATGTTTCGACGAACCTACTTCCGCATTGGACCCGAAATTGACAGACGAAATTGTGGATATGATAAATCAGATGAAAGGCGAACAGACGATAATAATCGTAACCCACGATATGGACGTTATGCGCGAAACTGCCGATAAAACGGCTATTTTAGAAAACGGAAGACTAAGCTGGAGTACATAATATTAAAATAACGCCTATAATTCAACCTGCAGTTCTATTTTAGAACTTTACTGAACAATACCGTCATTGACTAATTATGTTGCGCGGTTTATAATGTATATAACGGTTGCAATCGTAAAATATAAACATAAATAAAAAACAGAGGTATTGTTATGAATATAATTATAAGCGATAATTTAAAAGAACTGCGTAAAAAGAAAAATAATACACAGGAAGATTTAGCAGACTTTTTAACCGTAAGCAGCGCGGCGGTCAGTAAATGGGAACGCGGTGAATGTTACCCCGATATTGAATTTTTGCCGAAAATTGCGTCATATTATGATATATCAATGGACGACTTGTTCGGTATGGGGGAAATCAAGAAAAAAGAACGCATTGATGAATATCTGACAAAAGACTACGAAATTTTTTTACAAGAAGATGACAGACCTGAACAACGAATAAAAAGGGTTGCTTTATGGCGCGAAGCGCAAAAAGAATTTCCCAACAACCATACTGTTTTAATGTATTTAATTTATGCGCTTAATTATCCTGACTGTGAACCAAGCGATAATTATGAAGAAATCGTACAAATTGGCGAACGATTGATTGCGGAAAGTACAGATAGCGATATTCGCGCTAACGCAATATATACTTTATGTAACGTCTGCGCGTTGAAAAAAGATTTTGAAAGCGCAAAAAGATACGCGAATATGGTTACGCCTTATTATAGATGTAAAGAAATTGTATACGGACGTTGCTTAACAGGGGAAGAACGAGTTGAATACAGCCAAAAATGTATAGTGTCTTTTATCAGGGAAATTTATAGGTCATTCATAAATGATTTATCTGGCACTAAATACAAAAGCAGTAGTATATCCGGCTATGAAGTAGTGCCAATGAATGAATTTGCTTTAAGTTTATTTCAACTTCTTTATCCTGACGGCGATTTTGGTGATGATGAACAAGAGATAGCCATTATTTGTCATGTTCTGACAAATCAATACTCAGGCGAAAATAATGACAAAGCATTATATTATCTTGATGAAATGGCGAACCATTATGTTAAGTTTTATACGCAGGGTGATTTTAAACACACATCATTTATGGTAAACAGATTAACTTATTCGAGTTCGGTATATAATAGGTCAAAAGATTCAATAAGGAAATATATCGGGCAGATTATAAAAATTTTTGAAGAAGCAGATTACCTTGATGCAATAAAAGATGATGAACGGTACACAGTGGCGATGGAAAAACTGAAAAATTTAGTGAAATAAAACAATATGTAAGAAAGAACCACAGCGGAAAATAAAAATCCCGCCGTGGTTTTATTTATACCCATTATAATCTAATTCTGTTTTGCCGATAAAAACCTGTCTATTATCTGCTGTCTGTACTCTTTTGAAAGAGAGGCGAAAAATGCAGAATATCCCGTTACTCTGACTACCAAATCCGGGTGGCTTGCAGGATTTTCATGCGCTTCACGGAGTTTTTGCTCGCTCAAACAGTTCATATTTATGAGCGTTCCTCCCATATGATTGTGCGTGTGAATCAGCGCGACAAGCGCGTCTATGCCGCCGTTTTTTGACAGCATATTTGTGTCAATATCGAGATGCAGAGGCGCGGAATTGCCGTAGCCGGCTTGCAGTTTTGCGACTGCGGTCGCTTTCAGGGACGGAGAGAAACTGTCAAGCCCCCTAGCAAATCCGGGGTCGGGCTCATTTGAGTGCGATATAGGCTCTCCCGCAAACCGTCCGTTCGGCGTGGCTTTCAGATTTTTTCCGTAAGAAAATATATCTCCGTGAGAGAATAATCCCGGAAGTATTTTTATATTGTGTTTGGGCGTGTTTCTTCTGCACAGTCTGACAAATTCGTCCCGGATTTTTTCAGCCCACGCAGTCGCGAGAGAATCCGGGTCGCCGAGTCTTTTTATGTTTTTCAGCATTAATCTTATATTTTCACTGCCCTCGAAATTTTTACCCAAAACGTCGAACAGTTCGTCAAAAGACAGTTTCTTTTCTTTTACTATTCTCTGTTCTATTGCGGCAAAAGAATCCGCGACAGTGGCAAGGGCTATTCCGTCTATATTAAAATCTATTATATCGACTCCGCCCTCAGCGCAGTTCAAGCCGCGTTCTATCGGACCGTGCATAAACAGATTATAGACGATTTCCGGCATATTACGCGATATGACCTCAAAATGTCTGTCAAATCCGTCAAGTATGCAGTCAACCATTATTTTTAAATGATATTTGAATCTGTCAAATAAATCGTCTAAATCGTAATTTTTGTTTTGTTTAAAATCGTCCAACGCAAACGCTAATGCCTGCGCCATGTTTACTCTCGTGACATCCTGCAACGGATATTCCCTGCCGGGAATCGCAACCCAGTTGCAGCCGACTTTTGCCCTCATTCTGCCCAAAGCCGGAGCGAATCCATTTTTGGCGTACCCGTCCTCGCAGCCGATATTACACGAATAACATACGCCCGAACCGTCCTCAATCATGTATTCAAGCGAATGGCGGAGCAAAGTTTTATTGACGTTGTCATGCACTCTTATCGCAAGATTTACAGGAATATGTATATAGTGCATCGCGTCGAGGATTATAAAAGACAACCGCGACGTCATATCCCGCGAACCATCGGGGGTCAATCCCGCAATCTGCGAATAATGCGTGTCGTTGAAAAATATACTCGCAATATACCAGACCGCTTCTTCGTCCGTCAATATGCCGGACTTTACGTCTCTTTCATAATACGGGCGAAGTTTTTCGTCAAGCTGATCCAATGCGCCGCCGGAAAAATACATTCTGTCAACGCTCTGGAAATGCGCGATAAACTGGCACGCTTCGCGCATAGTTGACGGCGGTTCTTCCGCGAGTTTGTCATTCATATCGGCGATTTCTATAAGATTTTTCATATCGTCTTGATTTTCCTCGGTTTCCGCAAGTTTTCTCGCGTGACTTGCGATTTTTTTCACCCATTCTATAATTCCCAAAACGAGTTCTTCTTCGCCATCGTAAAACGTCGTATCTGCGGGGTCGTTGAATTCGCGATAATATCTGATTTTTTCAAGTAAACCTTTCCAGCCGAGTTTCAATCCTACTTCAATATCTCCCGCGCAGTGATTCATCGCGCCGAAACCGGGCTGTGTGATATGATATTTGTCCCAGATTTTCTTTAAATCATTGGGGTAATCGTCGGGAGCGATGCCGAATGGCACCCAATTCGCGAGATAGCTTATCCACGCGCCTCCGAGCGCGCTGTTTTTGTTAGTGTACTGCGGGCTTTCGTTCAAGAATCTTCTGAAATTTACGCCTATCTCGTACATTCCCGTAACTTTGCCGTAATCTCTTGTGACAGTAGGTGTAAACTTAAAATCCGGAAAATACACAAATCCGTGGTCGTCGATATCTATACTGCCGAGGGCTTTTATTTTTTCTTCGTTGATTTTCTGCTTGTCGTCGTGCAGGGCTTTTATGCGTTTTGCGTACAAAGGCGACAAAACAACTTTTTCTTCGTTGAGAATTTTTAATATTTTTGCCATACTTTTATTCCTTTCAATAAAATTCATGTTTTAAAATGATTATAATGCGAAATTACTTATAGAATATGAACATACATCGGCTTTTTTGCCGTATAAATCAGAATTATATTCAATACATATAAGCTGAAAACCAAGTTTTTCCGCAAGGTGACACGATGGAATATTTTTACTGTCTATCATTGCAGTTAATTTACAAAATTTAAGCGTTGAAAACATATAATTAATAATTGCCGACCCTGCTTCTGTCGCATATCCCATTCTCCAATATTCGGGGTCAAGATACCATCCCATTTCTCCTGTTTCATTATCATGCTTTGAAGAAACACCTATATCGCCGATAACTTTATTATTTATAGTTATAAGCCATGAAGTATCACTTATAATCCGCTCAATATGTCTGGATAAATCATCGACAGAATGAGGCATGAATGGCCCTGCATCTTTTTGTATCTCAGGACGCAACAAATAGGTTAAATTGCCAGAATCATCATTTTTTAAAGGTCTTAATATTAATCGTTTTGTCTTTAAGTACGGAGCTTCTAACATTTTAAGTTAAACCTCACAATCATATTTTATTCCACATTTATATTTTTTGCTTTAAACAAATTTTTTATCTCGTTCATTACATTATCGTCCGGCGTAGTAAACACGTGTACATCTTCAATCCCGAGCGATTTATATTTTCCCTCGCCGAGCTTGTGATATGCTAAAAGCTCGCACTTTGTTATATTAATCTCGCTCATAAATTCCGCAATATCCACCATTTCATCTGTATTCACATCGGGTATCACAGGCACACGTACCCAGACAGCCGCGAGTTTTGAAAGTCTTGTTAAATTTTCGAGAATTAACCCGTTTGATATTCCCGTTAATTTTTTATGTACTTCGCTGTTATACGCTTTTATATCGTACAAAAACAAATCGCAGTACGGCAGGATTTTTTCAAAAGCCTCGAATCCGACCGCTCCCGCAGTGTCAACGGCGGTGTGAATACCGTGGTTTTTGCACGCTTTCAGAATTTCGCACAAAAAATCAACTTGTAACATAGGCTCGCCGCCGGAAAAAGTCACGCCGCCGTTTGACCGTTTGTAATATTCTTCGTCAGTGAGAATAGATTTTTCAAGTTCGGACACAGTCATCTCACAGTAAACCGGAACAAGTGCCTCCGCGTAACATTCTTTTGTGCATTTCAGGCAAACTTTGCACTTGCTTCTGTCTATTATATGCGCTCCGTCAATAAGTTCGTGCGTTTTATTTTCGCATACATCAAAACATTTACCGCATAAAATACAATTTTCGCAGTTAAATTTTAACTGCTGTTTACTCGATATGGATTCGGGATTATGGCACCATAGGCATTTCAAATTACATCCGGAGAAAAAGACGACAGTTCTTATTCCCGGTCCGTCAAAAACCGAAAACCTCTGTATATTAAAAATTCTTCCTGATTTATTCTCGTTATTTTTTATATTATACATAAATATTTATTTCACCAACGTAAGTTTTGCGAATACGCTCGCGTCTTTATATGCCACGTTTTTATCATCCCCGGGTATAAACACGCTGCCGATGAAATATTCGCGGCTGTTAGTTTCATTCGCGTCGCAGTATGCCACGGCAAATCCCATTTTTTTGCCGTCATACAACTTTACGGGGACATTATTTGTTGAATTTTCGTCGTATGTTTTGTCAAACACTTTCATTTCGACTTCCCACATGTATGTGTCGCCGTCTTTGCCTACTACATAATGCAAATGGTCGTTGTATAACTGCACCTGACCCTGCGAGTTCAAAGCCGCGACATTTGTGCCGCCGAAACTCATGTGATATGCAAAAGCGTTGTAAGTGTTCAGATAATCTCCGCTTGTTCCGTCCTCGTCGATAAATAATTCCAGACAGTCGTCATTATAAGGCTCGACGAGCGGGGTGTCTTTTCTTGTCGTACTTATATAATTGTCAACTATTTCGACTAAATAATAAAGCCTGTCTTCCGTCCATACTATTTTATACCTTCCCGAATAGACGCTGGGGTCGGGAAGTTTATCTCCGAGCCATAACTGGTCTATCGGTTTCCACTCCGCTTTTTCCCAAGCCGCGTCGTCGCCTTTGCCGTCTATTACAGGAGCCGCATCAGCAAAAGGGGCTGTGTAATCATATAACCCTGCGGCGGTGGGATTTGCGTCGTCTGAAGTGGAATTTAAGACAGATGTTGTCGTATCGGAAGTGTCAGACGCTGATGTATTGATAGTACTCTGTTGTGTGCTGTCAGTATCGGTATTGCTTTTGCAGCTGAATAAACTTGTCAGCAATAAAGCTGGTATCAATATGCAGCATATACGTTTGAAAATGTTTTTTCTGCTTTTTTTCATCGGGTTTCTCCTAAAATAAATATATACCGGAATTGCATTTGCAAACAGGACTGTATTGGATTATACAGTCCTGTTGAATCGGAATTTGAAAGAACATTTTTATCTGTTTATTTATTCGCCGTCGTCGTTGCCTCTGCGTGGAACATAAAGTGATTATATGCGTCTACCGTTATATTAAGCGTCCCGTTAGAGAATTTTGAAGCGTCTAACGTCACGTTCTGCAGATTGTCGGCGATGCTTCCGGCATATTCGCCGTTGATGTAAATATCGAGTTTGTCGGTATCAGCAGAAGCAGTCAGCTTTAAATTAAGATTCTGTCCGTCAAAAGACGCTGAATCTATTGACAGCGTGGGTACGGCTTTCTGCGCCGCAGTGAGAGGTTTGCCGCCGTACGGAGGCAGAACGCCCGCGAAATCGCTTCTTATATCATCAACTTTTTTACCTAGAACAGTAATATTTTTATCGTTTCCGTTGCCGACTTTGCCAGCCTGCGTAAGATAACCTAAATATACTATGGTGTCTATATTCCAGTTTTCAATATTTGCTTCGGTTGTATCAATCGCAAGTCCGTCTTTTGATGCAAGTATACACCGTAGATTTTTCTGCGCTTGTTTTATATCGCTGACGCCGGCTTGGTCGTAACACGGGGCAGGACCGTTCTGCAGCCCCTGCAATGCATCCATGACTACAAAATTTGCGGGTCGGCAGGTGTAATAATCCGCTATCCATTCATGATATTCTTTTG